>JBKPTM010000269.1:0-4699 GCA_046765935.1 Actinomycetota bacterium
TTCACCGCCACCCCACAGGGAGAGCCTGCTGAGGCAGCCGGAATGAAGTTGGCGTCCGAGGATCCGCCTCCGACCGGCACCCGTCCGATCGAGTCGTTCGCGTCCCAGTAAAGAAACGTCGGATCAACCGCCACACCGCAGCCGGCGTTCGCGACCGTGACGAAGTCAGGGTCAGGTCCGGCGCCGCTCATCGCCGCGCGGCCGATTCTGAGCGGCGGGGACGCGGTGAGCCAGTAGACGAAGCTCTGGTCAGCGCCAAGCCCGCAGGCGTCGACAGAGCCGGTATTGAAGAACGTCCCAACCGGATTGCCGCCGTCGATGTCGGCGTGCCCGACCGTTTCACTCCCGACGTGATTCAGCCAATAGATCCCGGAGCTCGTGGTGACGGCGATCCCAAGCGGGTTGGTCACGCCGGTCGTGATGAAGTTCGCGTTCACCCCGCTGCCGTCCAGGTTCGCGCGGCCGATGCTGCTCGTCCCGGGATCGGCCCAGTAGATGAACTTCGAATCGACGGCGACCGCCGATGGCGCGTTGAGCCCGGTGATGAAGTTGTTGTTCGCTCCGGTCCCGTTGATCTTCGCTCGGCCGATCGTCCCCTCCTCGTTCGCCCAGTAGACGAAGTTGCCGTGCGCGTGCGGTGGCGCGATCAGCAGGGCGAGCGCAGCGAGGATCGCGGCGGCGAGAATCGTGAGCAGGACCCTCCGCCGCAGCGGGTGGTGATGATCGTGGTGATTCGAGTGGCCGGCGTGCGAGAAGCGTCGCCCGAACACGGTCCGATCCTACCCCGGGAACAGCCGGCTATTCGGCCGAATCTAGAGTCGCTCGGGGAGGGAACGCCAGGCCCGCTCGGCGTCCGTCAGTGCCACCGAGACGTCGCGCTCGGCGGCGGAGATCTCGATCCGGTCACCGCCGGCGGAGCCGAGCTGAAGCGCCTCGACGCCGGCCTCCACGGCCGCTGCGAGCACCTCCTCGGCCATCTCGGGCGGGGCGCCGAGCACGATTCCGCCCGGTCCCTCGCCGAACAGGCAGCTCTCGCCCGAGCCGCCCCGGAGCTCGACCAGCGGATCGAGATCGGCCTCGATCCCCCGGCCGGCGGCGATCGCCATCTCCGCGAGCGCGCAGGCGAGGCCGCCGTCGCTGACGTCGTGGGCGGCGGTGATGCGGCCGTCGCGCACGACCTGCCTGACGAGGCGGAGCGCGGCCTCCACCGGAGCGATCTCGACCTGCGGCAGCCCCGCGTCGAGCTCGCCGCGCTGCTTCGCAAGCTCGGACCCGGCCAGGGACGGCGCGAAGGGCCCAACCAGAATCAGGCGATCACCCTCACCGGGATCGATCCCCGGCGCCCGAGCAGGGTCGGGTAGCTCTCCGACCATGCCGATGACGGGCGTCGGATAGATCGGCCCGTGCTCGGTCTCGTTGTAGAGGGAGACATTGCCGCCCACCACGGGGATTCGCAGACCGAGGCAGGCGTCGGACAGGCCGAGCGTGGCGCGGTCGAGCTGCCAGGCCACGCCAGGCTTCTCGGGATTGCCGAAGTTGAGGCAGTTGGTGAGGCCGAGCGGCTCGGCGCCGGCACAGGCGAGGTTCTGCGCGCACTCGAGCACGACCTCGACCGTGCCTGCGTACGGATCGCAGGCAACCCGGCGCCCGTTCCCGTCGATCGCGACCGCGATCGCCCGGTCGGACTCGGGGAGCATCAGCACCGCAGCGTCGGCTGCCTCGGGCCGCCGCGCGGTCCGCGATCCGACCACCGAGTCGTATTGCTCGAACGCCCAGCGCTTCGAGGCCACGTTCGAGGAGGCGAGCAGCGCGCAGAGGATCGCGGAGGGGTCGCTCGGGTCGGCGGAGCGGCCGACGCTGAGCGCCACGAGCTCGCCGAGCCGCTTCTCGTTGCCGTAGATCCAGCCCTCGGGCTCGGCCGGCTCGAGGTCATAGAGCGGACACTCGTCGACCAGCGCGGAGACGGGTGCGTCGCCGACCTCGGTGCCGTCGTCGAGGACGCGCAGGCGCCCGCTGTCGGTCACCTCACCGATCGCCGCCGCACCGGTCTGCCAGCGCTCGCAGGTCTCGACGACGGCATCGAGCTTCGCCGGCTCGACCACAGCGAGCATCCGCTCCTGGGACTCGGAGACCATCACCTCGAACGGCTCGAGGTCGGGCTCGCGCAGCGGGACGCGGGCGACGTCGATGTCGATGCCCACGTCGCCCTTCGAGGCCATCTCCCCCGCCGAGGACGTCAGGCCGGCGGCGCCGAGGTCCTGGAGCGAGACGAGCAGGTCACGCGTGAGGAGCTCGAGGCAGCACTCGAGCAGCTTCGACTCCTCGAACGGGTCGCCGATCTGCACGCTCGGCCGCTTCGAATCGTCGCCTGCCTCGAGCTCCGCAGAGGCGAGCACCGACGCTCCCCCAATGCCGTCGCGTCCCGTCGAGGCGCCCATGATCACGATCAGGTTGCCCGGACCGGCGGCTGCCGAGCGGATCATCTCGTCGGTTCGGGCGAGGCCAACGCACATGGCGTTGACCAGGCAGTTGTGCTCGTACGGGGGCTCGAAGTAGACCTCCCCGCCGACTGTCGGAACGCCGATCGAGTTTCCGTAGTGCCCGATGCCGGCGACGGCCCCCTCGAACAGGTAGCGAGAGCGCTCCGAGGAGAGCTCGCCGAAGCGGAGGGAGTCGAGCACCGCGATCGGCCGCGCCCCGATCGCGAACACGTCTCGCAAGATGCCCCCGACGCCCGTCGCGGCGCCCTGGAACGGCTCGACGGCGCTCGGGTGGTTGTGCGACTCGACCTTGAAGGCGACGGCGTGCCCGTTGCCGACGTCGACCGCCCCCGCGTTCTCACCCGGCCCCATCACCACCCGCTCGCCCTCGGTGGGCAGCCGGCCGAGCAGCTTGCGGGAGTGCTTATAGGCGCAGTGCTCCGACCAGAGCAGGGAGAACATCGCCAGCTCGACCTGGTTCGGTGCCCGCCCCATCAGCTCGACGATGCGCCGGTACTCCCCCTCGGTCAGACCGAGCTCGACGGCCTGCTCGACGGTCGGGAGCTCGGCGGTGGACGTCACGCCGCGGTGACAGGAGAGCGCGCGTCGGCGCGACCGGCAGTCTGATCGGCGCCGACGAGGGCGCGGAACAGCGCCAGCCCGTCATCGGATCCGGTCAACGGGTCGACCGCGTGCTCGGGATGCGGCATCAGGCCCAGCACGTTCCCCGCGTCGTTCAGGACCCCGGCGACGTCGCGGACGCTGCCATTGGGGTTCTCGCCGGGCGCGTAGCGGAAGGCGACTCGTCCCTCCGCCTCCAGCCGGTCCAGCTCGTCGTCGGGAGCGAAATAGCGGCCGCTCATGTGCTTGACCGGGATCGAGAGCCGGTCGCCCGCGGCGACCTCCGTTCCGAACGGCCCCCCGAAGTCCTCGGCGATCAGCCCGACCTGCCGGCAGATGAACCGCAGCCCCTCGTTCGGCAGCAGGGCCCCCGGAAGCAGACCGGCCTCGCAGAGGACCTGAAATCCGTTGCAGATGCCCAGCACGGGCCCACCCTCACGGGCGAAGCGCGCGACGGCCTCCATCGCCGGCGAGAACCGCGCGATCGCCCCGGCGCGCAGGTAGTCGCCGTAGGAGAAGCCGCCCGGGACGATGATCCCGTCCAGCCCGCTGAGATCGGTCTCCTCGTGCCAAACGAGCCGAGCGTCCGCCACACGGCTCGCGGCCGCGACGGCATCCCGCTCATCGCAGGAGCCGGGGAACTGGAGCACCCCGATCACGCCGGATCGCGCCCGTTTTCGGTTGCGCCCTCGTCGATGACGATCTCGTAGTCCTCGATCAGCGGGTTGGCGAGCAGCTTCTCGCTGAGCGAGTCGAGCTTGGCCGGGTCATCGACCTCGAGCTCGACGAGCCGGCCCACGCGGACGTCGTGAATGCCCTCGAAGCCGAGGGCGGGAAGCGCCCGTTCCACAGCCTTCCCCTGGGGGTCGAGGATGCCCTCCTTGGGCCTGATCAGCACCTTGGCCTTCACGTGCTCAGCCTAGCGGCGCCCAAGGCGCCAGCGACGCTCTGACTAGTCCAGTTTGCGGCCCGTAATGCGCTCGTACGCCTCGACGTACTTGGCCCGCGTGTTCTGGACCACCTCGTCGGGCAGCTCCGGCCCGGGCTCGGTGTGATCCCAGCCGATCGAGTCCGAGTAGTCACGGACGTACTGCTTGTCGAAGGAGGCCTGGGAGCGGCCGGTCTCGTAGTCGTCGGAGGGCCAGAACCTCGATGAGTCCGGCGTCAGGACCTCGTCCCCGAGGACGACCTCTGCGCCGGGGGAGCTGCCGAACTCGAACTTGGTGTCCGCGACGATGATTCCCCGCTCCGCGGCGTGGTCGGCGGCGCGCCGGTAGATCTCGATCGAAATCCGGCGCAGCTCCTCCATCAGATGCAGGTCGCCGATGATCTCGACGGCGCGGTCGAAGTCGATGTTCTCGTCGTGCTCGCCGAGCTCGGCCTTGGTGGCCGGCGTGAAGATCGGCTCGCGCAGCTTCTCGGACTCCTGCAGCCCGGACGGCAGCTCGATCCCGCAGACGGCGCCGGTCTCCTGATACTCGCGCCAACCCGAACCCGAGAGGTAGCCGCGCACGACGCACTCGATCGGGTACATGTCGAGCTTGCGGACCCGCATGCCGCGCGCGGCGGCCTCCGGCGGCACCTCCTCGGAGATGAAG
>JBKPTM010000270.1:0-8496 GCA_046765935.1 Actinomycetota bacterium
GGCCGGCGTGCTCGACCATCCCGTCGAGCTGGTCGAGGAACGCGACGCAAGTCGGGCATGGACCCTCCGCGAGCGGAAGCTTCGCGGTCTCCTTCTCGCGAACGGGCCCGGGAGCGTCGTCCCCGGGATCACGGGGGAACATGAAGCTGTAGATGGCCAGCGAGTCCTTCCCCGGCGCGAACACCTCCGAGAGACGCACGTCCGTCGCGCCGCCTCCGTCGCCCTCTCCCCGGAAGACGTAATCCTCTGGGACCTCCCCGCCCGGCGGGAGCTCGCGACGCTGCGCGGCGACCGCCTCCATCTGGCGGCGCAGCTCGATCTCGGAGGCGAGCAGCTCGTCGCGAGCCGCCCGGTACTCCGTGCTCTCTCCTGGGTAGGTGACGTCCACGTTGGGCCTCTCCTACTTAGACGCCAAAACCCGCTCCATCTCATCGAAGCACGTGCTCCAGCCGTCGTACTGCTGGTCGCGCCGCCTCTCCTCGGAGATGTCGCTGTTGACGAACAGCACCGTGGTGACGCCGTCCCGCTCAGTGAACTCCAGCTCGATCATCTGCTGGTTGGAGGGGTCGTCGTCGAACGTCCAGGTGAAGGCGAGGCGATACGGCCGCTCGATCAGCGTGTACTCGCCCCACGCTTCGACGGGCTCTCCGTCGGGATCGCGCATCACCACCCGGATGGTCCCGCCGATCCGCAGGTCCACCTCGGCGCTCGGCTCCTGCCAGCCGCTGGCGGGCCTGAACCAGCGCCTGATGACCTCCGGGCTGGTCCAGGCGTCGAAGACGTCCTCGGCCGGAGCATCGAAAGTCCTCTCGATACGGACCACCCTCGCCGCTTCTTCGGCCACCCTCACTCCTTTCGCTCCTCGAGATACTCGCCGACGACGTCGAAGAGCCGCTCCCAGCGAGCTCGCTGGCTTTCTATCCAATCGGAGGTCTCGGCAAGCGCCTCGGGCCGGAGCGCCAGGCGGTGGGTGCGCCCGTCGATCACCCGGGAGACCACGCCGGCCTCCTCCAGCATCTTCAGGTGGCGTGAGATGGTTGGCTTGGACACGCCGAAGTCCCGGGTCACCTCCCCCACCGTGGCGGTCCCGCCGCTGAGGCGCTCGACGATGTCCCGGCGGAGGGGGTGCGCAAGGGCTTTGAACGGATCGTTAGCCATTTTGCTAACTATATAGGCGGACGCGTACGCGAAGAGCGGAAGGAAACTGAGATGGCCGACCATGCGACGGGAACCCGGGAGGAATGGCTGGCGGCGCGCCGGGAGCTGCTGGCAGCCGAGAAGGAGCAATTCCGGCAGAAGGACGAGCTCACCCGCCGGCGCCAGGAGCTGCCCTGGATCCCGATCACGAAGGACTACGAGTTCGAGACCGAGCAGGGGACCAGGTCCCTGGCCGACCTCTTCGACGGCCGCTCCCAGCTGCTCGTCTACCACTTCATGTTCGGCTATGGCGACAAGGTCGACGAGCAGAACCCCGGGTGCACCGGCTGCAGCTTCGTCGCCGACCACTTCGATGCCGCGATCCCGCACCTCAATGGCCATGGGGTGACCCTGGTGGCCGAATCGCTCGCTCCGCTCGACGAGCTGCGCGCGTACAAGGAGCGGATGGGGTGGCGATTCCACTGGGTCTCATCCGGCGACAGCGGCTTCAAGTACGACTTCGGCGCCGCGTTCACCGAGGAGCAGCAGCGGGAGGGTGCCGAATACAACTTCCGCCACACCGACGACCCCGGGTGGCAGGCGCCCGGAATGAGCGCCTTCGCGCTCGAGGATGGCGTCGTGCATCACACCTACTCGACCTATGGCCGTGGCGTCGAGCAGTTCATGGGCACCTTCGGGTTCTTCGACGTGGCGCCGCTGGGCCGCAACGAGGAGATCCCCGGCCGCTGGTGGCGCCGGCACGACCAATACGAAACGGAGGGAGCGCGATGACCGAGCACACGATCGCGACGCAGGAGGAGTGGCAGGCCGAGCGCGAGGCGCTGCTCGCGGAGGAGAAGGAGCACACTCGCCGCGCGGACGAGCTCGCCGAGAGGCGCAGGGCGCTGCCGTGGGTCCCGATCGCAAAGGAGTACGAGCTCGAGACCGCCGAGGGGACCAAGTCGCTGGCGGACCTGTTCGACGGGCGCTCGCAGCTGTTGATCTACCACTTCATGTTCGGTCCCAGCTATGAGGCGGGCTGCCCCACCTGCTCGTCAATGGTCGACGGCGTGGACGGGCTCCTGCCACACCTTCACGCCCGTGACGTGACCATGGCCCTCGTCTCCCGGGCGCCGCTTGAAAAGCTCCTGGCCTTCCGGGAGAGGCTGGGCTGGAGCATTCCCTGGGCCTCGTCGGCGAACAGCGACTTCAACTTCGACTTCGGCGCCTCCTTCCACGAGGAGGAGATGCGTGCAGGGATGCCGCCCGAGGATCAGCTGCCGCCGATCGCCGCTCGCAACGCGAAGGAGACCGGAACAGACCTCGTCAGCTACATCTCGGAGATGTTCGGAGCGACGGCCCTCAGGCTCGAGGACGGGGTCGTCTACAAGACCTATGCGACCAGTGGCCGTGGGGTCGAGTTCCTGATGGGCTACTACTGGATCCTCGACCGGATGTCGAGGGGCCGCGACGAGGGTGACGCGTTCCAGACCTGGATACGCCGACACGACGAATACGGACAGGAGGAGGCACGCTGATGCCGGAGCACAGAGTTGGGACGCAGGAGGAGTGGCAGACGGAGCGCGACGAGCTCCTCAAGCAGGAGAAGGAGATCACCCACAGGGGAGACGAGCTGACGAAGAAGCGGCAGGAGCTCCCCTGGGTCGAGGTCGACAAGGACTACGAGTTCGAGACCAAGGACGGGACCAAGTCCCTCGCCGATCTCTTCGATGGCCGCTCGCAGCTGATGATCTACCACTTCATGTTCGGCCCGCCCTACGAGTCGGGCTGCACGGTCTGCTCGTCGATCGCCGACAACTTCAACGCGAACGCGCCGCACCTGAACGCCGGCGACGTGACCGTGGTGCTGGTCTCGCGTGCCCCAGTCGACCGGCTCCTGACTTACAAGGAGCGAATGGGCTGGGACAACCTGGACTGGGTCTCCACCGGCGATGAGTTCAACCGCGAGATCGGTTTTCTGAACACCGAGGAGGAGCTGAAGCCGTTCCTCGAGAGCGGCCAGATCCCGGTCACGGTGGAGAAGATGGCGGAGCTCTCAGGGACCGACGTGAAGGGATACGTAACCGAGGGGCCCGGGATCAGCGTCTACGCGCTCGACGACGGGACGGTCTACCGCACCTACGTGACCACCTCGCGCGGTCTCGAGGAAGTCGCGATGGGCTACTACCGGCTGCTCGACCGGACCCCGAAGGGCCGCCAGGAGGACGGCCCCGAGCCCATCTGGCTCCGCCGCCACGACGAGTACTAGAGACGCGGGCTACCGCCGGATCACCAGCTCGGCGTAGATCGTGCGGTGGTCGCTGTGGTCCAGGTCGAGCACGTCGTAGTCATGCACCCCTGCTCGATCCCGGTCGTAGAGGATGTGGTCGATCGTCACCGGCAGGTAGCGGTCGCTGCCGCGAATCGCCGGCCAGGTCGGGATGAGCCCATCGCCCATGTGCTCGCCCGCGTCGTGGTATCCGCGGTCGAGCAGGTCGCGGAACTCGGATTGATCGATGGTCGCGTTGAAGTCGCCCACCAGCACGCGGACGGGGCCCGTCGCTGAAGCCGGGGGTAGCCCACGCAGACCCCCGCCCCAGCCGTCCACGTTGCTGGGAGAGGCCGGCACGGGGATGTTGTGGACAGCCACCAGATCGATCTGCACCCTCGGCGCGACGCTCGCCAGCGCTCGCGTGCTCGAGATCTCGCCGAAGGAGTGGCGAGTGAGCGGGAAGCGTGAGTAGATGCCGCTCCCGGAGACGCCCTCCTGTACGGAGAGCACCTGATGGGGAAGGAGCCGATCGATCCCCGCCGCCTTCAGACGCGCGGCGAATTCGGGGGTCAGCTCCTCGACGCAGAGCACGTCGACCCGGCGATCGCGGGCGTAGCCGGCCAGCTGCTCCGCATCGCCGTGACCGTGCAGGACGTTCGACGACATCACTCGCACCGGAATCCCGTTGATCGAGTCCGGCCCGCCGATGGCACGCGGGGCGATCACGGCGAAGAGCGCAACCGTCGCCAGCAGCGCCAGCGCGGCCGCGGGCCACTGACGCAGAGCCAGCGCAAGGACGGTGGCGAGCACAGCAACGGGCAGGACGAACAGCGTGTAGGTCACCAGCGGAACCGCCGGATATCCGGCCTCTAGGCCGAGGACGCGGACCAGCGCCCAGGCGGCGCACATCACGGCCGGCGTCCACGCCACCACCGCCCTGACCTTCGCCGCCGGCAGGCGGACGAACTCCAGGTCAGGCTCCCGCGTCGGGGGCGGCCGCGCGGTCGGCCAGGATCAGCGAGTCACCTCCGGGCCGGACCCGGCCAGACGGCGTCGAGGGGCCCTGATCGATGAGCTTGCGCAGGGCGTCGACCTTCTCCTCGCCGGTCACGACCCAGAGCAGCCGGCGCACCCGCTCGATCTCCGGGTAGGTGAGCGTCATCCGGCGGACGCCCTCGTACTCGCCCGCCGTCACAGCGACCCGCTTGTCGGTCACCTCCAGCACCGGGTCGCCGGGAACGAGCGAAGCGGTGTGCCCGTCGGGTCCGATGCCGAGATGAGCCAGGTCGAGCGCATCCGGCAGCGACTCGGCGTAGCGGTCGGCAGCGGCGTCGAGGTCGTCATCGGTCACCGGCATCGGCCGGATGCTCCCCTGGGCGCCGATCGAGAGGCTCTCCACGAGATGCGTCAGGTTCCGCTCGTCCGAGCCGGCAGGTGCCACCCGCTCGTCGACCTGGAAGATCTCGATCTCCCTCCAGTCGAGCTCGAACTCGTCGAGCTGGGAGAACATCGGCCAGGGGTCGTGTCCGCCGCTCACCGCGAGGGCGCAGTGACCGCGGTCCGAGATCGCCTCCTTGGCGGCCTCGGCGATCAGCTCGGCCCCACGCCGGTGCACCGCCTCGGGGTCGTCGAGAACCTCGAGCCGGTGCTGGGTCACTCCTTCTTCTCCTCGTGCCCGCCGAACTGGTAGCGCATCGCGGACAGCACCCGGTCCGCGAAGTCGTCGAGGTTGCGGGAGGCGAAGCGCTCGTAGAGGGCGGTGGTTAGGACACCGGCGGGCACGCCCTCCTCGATCGCCGCGATGGAGGTCCAGCGGCCCTCGCCGGAGTCGGAGACCCGGCCCTCGAAGTCCGAGAGATCGCCCGACTTCTGCAGGGAGGCCGCGGTCAGGTCGAGCAGCCAGGAGCTGATCACGCTGCCGCGGCGCCAAACCTCGGCGACCTCGGGAATGTCGAGGTCGAATTGGTAGTACTCGGGGTGCTCGAGCGGGGCCGTCTCGGCGTCCATCTCCCGCTCGACCTTGCCGGCGTTGGCGTTCTTCAGGATGTTGAGGCCCTCGGCATAGGCGGCCATCACGCCGTACTCGATGCCGTTGTGGACCATCTTCACGAAGTGGCCGGCACCGCTCGGGCCGCAGTGCAGGTAGCCGTTCTCGGCGGTGTCCGCGTCGCCGCTCCGGCCCGGCGTGCGCTGGGCGGCCTCGACCCCCGGCGCGATCGTCTTGAAGATCGGGTCAAGGCGCTCCACCGCTTCGTCGGGTCCGCCGATCATCAGGCAGAAGCCCCGATCCAGCCCGAAGACGCCGCCGCTGGTGCCGCAGTCGATGTAGTCGATCCCCTTCTCGCCGACCATCTCCGACCGCCGCATGTCGTCGCGGTAGTAGGAGTTGCCGCCGTCGATGATCGCGTCGCCCTGCTCGAGCACCTCGGCGACCTCCTTGACGGTCGACTCGGTGATGTCGCCGGCGGGGACCATGATCCACACGGCCCGCGGGGCGTCGAGCTTCTCGGCCAGCTCCTTCAAGGACGAGGATTCGGTCGCTCCCTCCCCGCCGAGCTGCTTGATCGGGTCGGGATTGACGTCGTAGACGACGCAGTCGTGTCCGTCGCGCATCAGGCGGCGAACGAGGTTCGATCCCATCCTGCCGAGGCCGACCATTCCGAGCTGCGCCATGGCGGCATCCTAAGGGCGGATCCATGCCTAGCGGACTTACCCGGTCCGCTAGGTTCCGGTCGTGGCGCAGACGAGCTCAGCTCCGACGCCGGGGACGCCGGGCGACGCGCTGGTCATCTTCGGGATCACCGGGGATCTCGCGAAGAAGATGACGCTGAAGGCGCTGTACGACCTGGTCGAGAACGGGACCCTCACGGTGCCGGTGATCGGGGTGGGTCGCACCGAGTGGAGCGACGACGACCTGCGAGAACACGCGCGCGAGGCGGTCGAGGCCCGCTTCGAGGCGACGGGCGAGGGCGAGCTCGACGAGGACGTCTTCAAGAGGTTCGCCGACAACCTCGCCTACGTCCAGGGCGACTACAACGACTTCGATACCTACCGGAGCATCAAGCAGGCGCTCTCCGGGGCCAAGCACCCGGTCTTCTACCTCGAGATCCCGCCTTCGCTGTTCGCGGGCGTGATCCAGCGGCTCGGGAGCGCGGGCTGCACCATCGGGGCTCGCGTCGTGATCGAGAAGCCGTTCGGCCACGACCTGCAGTCAGCGGTCGAGCTCAACGATCAGATCCACGAGATCCTGAGCGAGGATCAGATCTACCGGATCGACCACTTCCTCGGCAAGGAGCCGGTCCAGGACATCGCCTACCTGCGCTTCGCGAACTCGATGCTCGAGCCGATCTGGAACCGCCGCTACGTCGAGTCCGTGCAGATCACGATGGCCGAGGACTTCGGCGTCGAGGACCGCGGCAGCTTCTACGACCCGGTCGGCTGCCTCCGCGACGTCGTTCAGAACCACATCCTGCAGACGCTGGCCCTGGTCGCCATGGAGCCGCCGTCCGGCGGCGCCGATCCGGACGCGATCCGCGACGCGAAGCTCGATCTCTTCAAGGCGATCCCGGAGGCGAACCCGACCCGCTACGTGCGCGGCCAGTACGAGGGGTACCTGGACATCGACGGGGTAGACCCGAAGTCCACGACCGAGACCTTCGTCGGACTGCGCCTCGACATCCAGAACTGGCGTTGGTTCGGCGTCCCCTTCTTCATCCGCGCCGGCAAGTGCCTCGCCGAGAAGATCACCGAGGTGCGGGTCGTGCTGCAGAGTCCGCCGCAGGTCGGAATCGGCGGGGGCCCGATCCCGGCGACCGACGAGATCATCCTGCGCATCGATCCCGATTCAGGCGCCCAGATCCTGCTCGAGGCGAAGCAGCCCGGCGAGGAGAAGCTGCGGCGCGTCCACCTCGACCTCCTCTTCAAGCAGCAGTTCGGCAACCAGCCCGGGCCCTACGAGCGCCTGCTGGCCGACGCCCTGAGCGGGAACCAGCAGCGCTTCGCCCGCGAGGACAGCGTGATCGAGACCTGGCGGATAGTCCAGCCGCTGCTCGACAACCCCTGCGACCTCGAGACCTACAAGCCGGGCAGCTGGGGGCCGGAGGGTGCCTCGAACCTCTTGCACGGCTACGGCGGCTGGCGCCGCCCGTGGCTGCCGGAGAAGCCGCTGGAAGCGGTCGGCGCGGGCTGAATCCCGTCGAGCGTCCGGCAGCCCCCTGTACAGAGCTCATCGAGGGACGTTCGAGGCAAGCCCTCAGTGCGAACGTCCCGCAATAGCCCGTATAGCGACCACACAGGGACGTTCGCGCGAGGAGCGCATCGTTAGAGTGGGATCAGTGTCCGAGGCCACCCTCCACACCAACGCCGGCCCGATCACCATCAGTTTCTTCGACGAGGACGCGCCCAAGACCGTCGAGAACTTCCGCAAGCTGGCAGGCGACGGCTTCTACGACGGCCTGATCTTCCACCGGGTGATCAAGGACTTCATGATCCAAGGGGGCGACCCCGAGGGGACCGGCACCGGCGGCCCCGGCTACACCTTCGAGGACGAGATCAACGACCACAAGATCGTGCGCGGAGCATTGGCGATGGCGAACGCCGGGCCGAACACCAATGGCTCCCAGTTCTTCATCGTCACCACGGACGCCGCTCCGTGGCTCGACGGCAAGCACACCGTCTTCGGCGAGGTCACCAGCGGGATGGACGCAGTCGATGCGATCGAGGGCACTCAGACCGGCCCAGGCGATCGGCCGAGCGAGCCGCAGGTGATCGAGCGGGTCGAGCTGAGCGATTAGGCGAATGAGCCGCTGGGAAGGGAGCTGACCGTGGCCGACGATAGGACGATCGTGATCACCGGGGCGACGGACGGCCTCGGGAAGGGACTGGCCGCGGAGCTCGCGCCGAGTGGCGCACGCCTCATCCTGCACGGCCGAAACGAGCAGAAGGGCCAGGCTCTGCTCGAGGAGCTGGGTCCGCAGGCGACCGGCGAGCTCGAGTGGCGGCGCGCCGACCTCGCCTCACTCGACCAGGTGCGCGACCTCGCGGACTCGCTCAGCAACGAGGAGCGGATCGACGCGCTCGTCAACAAC
>JBKPTM010000271.1:0-3087 GCA_046765935.1 Actinomycetota bacterium
ACGTCATCCGGTTCGCGCGCGCCCGCGAAGACGAGGTAGCCGTGATCGGCGGCGAGCTCCCGGGCGATCTCCGCGCCGATTCCGCGGCTTGCTCCGCTGACCAGCGCAATCCTTGGATCCTCGGCCACCTGGGCGAGTCTAGGGAGCGGCCTCCGCCGGCTAGATCTTGTTCCGCTCGAGCAGCTTCTTGCCGATCACCATGCGCTGGATCTCGGACGTTCCCTCACCGATCAGGAGCAGCGGCGCGTCGCGGTAGAGCCGCTCGATCTCGTACTCCTTCGAATAGCCGTAGCCGCCGTGGATCCGGAATGACTCCTCGACGACTTCCTTGCCGGTTTCGGAGGCGAGGAGCTTCGCCATCCCGGCCTCCAGGTCCGAGCGCTCGCCGGCGTCCTTCATGCGCGCGGCCTTGCGCGTGAGCAGACGGGCGGCCTCGATCTTGGTGGCCATGTCGGCAAGCTTGAACTGGATCGCCTGGTGCTGGGCGATCGGCTTGCCGAAGGTCTTCCGCTCCTGTGAGTACTTGAGCGCCAGCTCGAGGGCTCGCTGGGCAATGCCGACGCCGCGCGCGGCGACGTTGACCCGGCCGACCTCAAGCGCGTCCATCATCTGCGAGAAACCCTTGCCCAAGCCGGCCTCCTCGCCGCCGAGGATCCGCTCGGGCGGGCACTTGTACCCGCTGTAGACGTGCTCGGTCGACTCGACGCCCTTGTAGCCCATCTTCTTGATCTTGGGCGGGATCTCGAGGCCCGCGAAGTCGCCCTCGTTCTTCTCCTTCCAGGGCTCCTTCTCGGTGATGAAGCAGGTCATCCCCTTGTAGGGCGGGTCCGCCTTCGGGTCGTTCTTCATCAGCACGAAGACGACGCTCGAGCCGAGCCCGTTCGTGACCCACATCTTCTGCCCCTCGAGGACCCAGTTGCCGTCGTCGTCCTTGGTGGCGGTGGCCTTGATGCCCTGCACGTCGGAGCCGACCTCCGGCTCCGATAGCGAGAAGGCGGCGCGGATCTCACCGGTGGCCATCTTCGGCAGGAAGTGCTGCTTCTGCTCGTCCGTCCCGAACTTCATCAGCAGGTAGGAGCCGATGAAGTGGGTGTTGACGACGCCGGAGATCGAGATCCAGCCCCGCGATAGCTCCTCGACGATCATCGCGTAGGTGGTCAGGTCGAGCCCCATGCCGCCGTACTCCTCCGGGATCGTCACCCCGAAGAGGCCAAGCTCCTTCATCTGCTCGACGATCGGCTCGGGGAACTTGTCCTCGTGGTCGTACTCCTCGGCCTCAGGGATGATTTCTTTATCCACGAAGTTGCGGACCATCTCGACGATGGCCTGCTGCTCGTCGGTCATCTCCTGGTAGGTGCTCGCTTGCTGCTCGGTGGCTACGGCCATGGCTCCTCTGAAGTCGTTGGTTGAAGCCTCTCCCCAGTGCGCCAGAGGATAGTGAGGGGGCGCTAGGCTCGGCGGGATGTCTGGAGAGCTGACCACAGCGGAGCTGGCGGCCCTGATCAGCGAGGGCGGGCCATTCTCGGCCGGCAACTCGCTCGAGGCGGACGAGATGATCGGGGCCGTCACTGAGCTGCTGCGCTACAACGCCCACCCGGACTATGTGACCCTGATGGTCAGCGAGGCGGTTTCACTGGACTACGCCGGGCCCGAAGGATTCAAGGAAGCCTGGGAGGACTGGATCACCCCCTACGAGAGCTTCCGCGTCGAGCTCGATGAGGTCATCCGGCTGGAGGACAAGATCTTCTTCTCCGTCAGGCAGATCGTCACGACCAGGCAGAGCAGCGTCGAGGTCTCAACCCCGAGCGCAGCGGTTTGGTGGCTCGAGGACGGAAAGATCCGCCAGGCGGGCTTCTACCTGGATCGGCGCGCGGGCATGAAGGCGGCCGGGCTGGCATCGCCCGACCACCCACCTGCCGAGTAGCTACTCCTCGGCGAGCAGCCCGTAGAGCTTGCGGCGAGCGTCCTTGAGGATCTCCGCCGCCTGCTTGAGCTGCTCCTCATCGTCGGCACGGGCGAGCTGCTTGGCCGCGCCCATCAGCTTGAAGAGCTCCTTACGGGCCTCGAAGCGAGGCGAGTCCTCGTCGCCCTGCTCCCAGGGCATGCCGCCCTCGGTCCGCTCGGGCGCGGCCTCCTTGCCGGCGTCGGTGAGGGAGAAGACCTTGCGGCCGTCGACCTCCTCCGGCGTGACCAGGCCCTCGTCCTCGAGCAGCTGGAGCGTCGGGTAGATCGAACCGGCGCTGGGCGTCCAACGCCCGCCGGTGCGCTCCTCGAGCTCCTGGATCATCTCGTAGCCGTGCATTGGCCGGTCGTCGAGCAGCGCCAGGATCGCGCTGCGGACGTCGCCGCGGCGCACGCGATGGCGCCCACGGCCGTATCCGCGACCGCCCCCTGATTCGTGCCGTCCATGTCCGTGACGGCCTCTCTGTCTATGCATCCGTTGATTCCTTTCGATCAATCTTGAACTAACGCGATATATCGTAACGCATCGCGTTCTTGGGCCACAGACCCCGCCGGCGTGCCGACTCCTACAGCTCCCAGGCGAAGCTGACCGAGCGCCAGCTCGGGCCCTCCCGCTCGTAGAAGCGGTGGGCGTCGGTGCGCGTCTCGGCGCTGTCGAGCTCGAGATGGGTGGCGCCGCGCTTCCGGGCCCAGTCCTTCGCGGCGTCGAGCAGCGCCTTCCCCACTCCCTGGGAGCGGTGCTCGGGGCTGACCGCGAGGTCCTCCACCCAGCACCGGGGGCCGAACCGAACCGAGTTCAGGTCCAGATAGGCGGTGCAGAGGCCGAGCAGCTCGCCGCGGCGCTCGGCGACCAGGACCGCGGCCGCGGGATCCTCGATCGCCTGGGCGATCGCCGTCCTGGCGGCGTCGGGGTTCCAGCGCGGCGGGACCGAGCCCGGCGGCGCGAACAGCCACTCGTACATGCCGAGCACCCGCTCGACCTCCGCCGGCAGCGCCTCGCGCACCTTCGCCATGGCCTGAGGCTATCCACGGCGCCTCCCCGGCATCCGTGTAGGTAGCGTTCCCAGCATGAGAAACCCACGCGACTTCTTCAAGCCATTGGCGATCGACGCCCCTGAGCCGCCC
>JBKPTM010000272.1:0-3561 GCA_046765935.1 Actinomycetota bacterium
AGCCGCCTGACGACCTCTTTGGCGTCGCCCACCGGCCCCAGGTGGCCGAGCTTCTCGGGATTGACGATCGAGCGGATCGCCTGGATCCGGCCATCCGCGATGTCGAGCGACATGACCCCGAAGAGGTTCCCGGCCGCGTCGCGGTACTCGGCACCCGGTTGGCCGTTGATGACCGCCGGCGTGATCCGGATATCTCCGGCCCGCAACGTCAGTGACCACCAGTTGCGCAGCATCTGAGCCACCTTGGGCCGCCCGAAGACGGCGTGCTTGATCGCCGGCGCGAGCCCGCCTCCGTCGCCGTGGAGCTCGACGTCCTCGGCGAGCATCGCCTCGAGGGATTCGAAATCGCCATTCTCGGCCGCCGCGAAGAAGCTCGATGCCAGCTTCTCGCGCTCCTCGGCCGAGGGCTCGAAGCGGGGCCGTCCGTCCTGAACGTGGCGGCGAGCACGTGAGGCGAGCTGGCGGGCGTTCTCCTCGCTGGTCCCGACGATCTCGGCGACCTCTCCATATCCGTAGTCGAAGACGTCGTGCAGCAGGAAGGCCGCCCGTTGCTCGGGGCTGAGCGACTCAAGCACCACGAGGAAGGCGAGCGAGAGGGAGTCGGCCTGCTCGGCCTGGGCCGCCGGGTCCTCATCCGGCGCGGCGATCGGCTCCGGCAGCCACTCGCCGACGTAGGTCTCACGGCGGGCCCGGGCGGAGCGGAGCTCGTCGATCGCGAGCCGGGTGACGATCGTGGCGGCGTAGGCCCGCGGCGAGGAGATCTCCTCCCCGCTCTCGATCGCTGTGTGCACACGCAACAGGGCCTCCTGGACGACGTCCTCCGACTCGCTCACCGAGCCGAGCATCCGGTAGGCGATCGCGAAGGCGCGTGGGCGCAGATCGTCGAGAAGCTCCGACTCCATCAAACGGGTTGCTCCTCGGCTTCGCCTGCGGGGCACCCTCGCATGATCATGACTGTCCCTCCCTGAAGCCCTGCCGCCAGCTCGGATATCGCGGCTCCCAGCCGAGTTCACGCCTCGCCTTGTCATTGGTCGCGCCCCTGATCTCGGTCATCATCATCACGCCGACCTCTCCGCCGGCGAGCCGGCCAACCCAGCGAGGCAAGTGCCGAGGTGGCTTCGCGCCGATCTGGCGCGCAAGCTCGGGCATCAGCTCTCCCACCGGCACCGGGTCATCGTCGACCACGTTGTACACGCCGGGTGCGCCTCTCTCGAGCGCGGCGGCGGTGGCTGAGGCCGCATCCTCGATGTGAATCAGCGACCAGATCCCGCTGCCGTCACCGATGATCGGGACGCGGCGCTTCTTGATCATCTCGGTGAGATCCCCCGGTGGGTCGACGGCGAGTGACGTCCCGGGCCCGTAGAAGCCGCCGTAGCGCAGCGCCAGGCCGTCGAGGCCATCCGCGTGCGTGACCGTGTCCTCCACGTGGCGGATCGCGGCGAGCGATTCCGTGACCGTCTTCGGTGGATGCTGCTGGAGTGGGTCGTCCTCGGTCTTAACCGGCCCCCCGGCGGGCTCGGAGGGCCACCCGGCGAAGCTCTGGGCGACGAAGCGCCGCGCGCCGGCCGCCTTGGCCGCGGCGAGCAGATGGTCCAGTCCCTCGGTCCGCAGCCGATTGGTGGTCGCGAACGACTTGTCGATGTTCCGCGCGAACGTGCCGGTGAGATCGGTGAGCTCATGCACCACCGCCTCCGGCTCCGCCTGCGCGACGGCCTGCGCGACCGCCTCGGGGTCGAACGCGTCCGCGAGCGCGGGGCGGGCTCCCATCGACCGGATCAGCTCCTCCTTCGCCGGCGTCCGGGTCATTCCCGTGACGTCGTGCCCGCGCTCGACCAGCATCGGGACGAGCTGCTTACCCAGAGCTCCTGTGGCTCCTGCCACGAACACCTTCATGACTGCCTCCTTTCATCGCCTTCACAGGAGATGACGAGGCAGGCCTCTGAGTGTGACAGTCCGAAATTAGACGGGTTGCTCCTCGGCTTAGCCTCGGAGGACCCTCGCATCTACTGGCTTCTTCTCCCGCCAGGCCTCCCAGCGCTTGGCGAGGCCCTTGGTGAAGCGCTTGGGCTTGTCCGCATAGATGCGCTCGCCCAGCGAGATCGCCGCGAACTGCAGCTCGCCGCGGCGCTGGTCGATCTCCTCCAGCAGGTGACGCTTGTCAGCGGGGTCGGAGAACGCCGCGCGGCGGCGCTGGACCACCTCGCGCAGCAGCGCCAGGTCGTGGTCGTCGCCCAGGTGGTCCGAGAGATCGTGCGCGTGGTCGGCCAGCGAGGCGACCATGTCGTTGTCGCCCCGGATCAGCCGGAGCTGGTACCAGAGGTCCTTGACCCGCTTGCGCAGCTCGTGCAGGTTGGTGACGCTGGCCTCCTCCTCGACCGCGCGCAGCCGCTTGCGCCCGCGCCGGTAGGTGCGATGAATGCCCGGCCCGATCAGGTCCCACCCGTCGCCCTCGAGCGGCAAGGTGTCGATTCCGCTTCGCGCCGCCGCCAGCCCCGCGGCGGCCTCGGACATCGCTCGCTGCACCGAGCCGTCGTCGTGGGCATCCCGGTTCTCCTGGTCGAGCTGGTCCCGCAGCGCGTCGAAGCGACCCTCGGCCTCGGGCCCAAAGCGCTCGGCCAGCCCATCGAGCGCCTCGACCAGGATCTCGGCGTCACGGAAGCTGCTCAGCGTCCTCGCGATGTCCCGGTAGCTATCGTTCTCGCGGCGCCAGACCTCGTCACCGATCTCGTGGCGGACGAGGCGCAGCGCCGAGCGGATCTTCTTGACGTCCTTGCGGGCCTCGTGGATCGCCTCGGCCGGCTCGGTGCCGGCCTCGCCGTGCAGCTGGGCGATCGCGTCGTCGACCTGCGCGGTGAGGATGCGCTTCACGCCCGCGGCGACGGGCTCACGCGGCAGAAGCCGGTAGGCCGAGGAGTCGAAGGTCGCGCCGTCCCGGTCGCCTCGGAATCTCCGGATGCCGATGCCGGCTGCCGCGGCGGTCCCGGCCGCGACCAGGCCAGCGGCCTTGCGCGGGTCCTTGACCTCCGAGAGGGCCCTGCGCGTTGCCTTCTCCAGCTGCTCGCGTGACGGGTTCATTTCCTATGTGCTCCCACATATGGGGCCCGAAATAACCCGCCGCGATGTAAAAACGCCGATAAGCGGGCGGAGACCGCTTATGGGAGGCCGCGGGTCGCGAGCGTTTCGTTCAGGTACCGCTCGTCCCCGGTCACCTCTTGCCCGATCCACTGGGGTGGCTCGAAGCGGCCCGCCTCGTCCTCCGATGGGAACTCGACCTCAGCCACGCGGAGGCCCTCCAAGTTCCCCTCATAGACATCGAGTTCGATAGCGACCTCGCCATGCGGAATGACGTGCCTGCGCTTGTGGAGCCTTCGGCCCTCGGTCAGGGGCCAGAGCCGCTCGAACGCCTCGCGGTCCATCTCGACCTCGGCCTCGTCCCGCGAGATCCCGGCCCCGCGCTTGGCGGTGAGCAGGAGCTTCTCGCCCTTGCGCCTCAGTCGCACTTCTCCCTCCGCGCCGACCGCCAGGTAGCCCTGCTCGATCTCGTCCGAATCTGTGCCTCCC
>JBKPTM010000273.1:0-4259 GCA_046765935.1 Actinomycetota bacterium
CCAACTCGCACGCTCATCAGCGCGCGTCGCTGATCGGCGCCTCGGAGCAGCTCCCCGTGATCGATGGCCGGCTCGCGCTCGGGACCTGGCAGCAGCTGGTCCTGATCGACTTCGACGACCGCCCGCGGGAGCGCACGGTGATCGTGCAGGTCGTCTCGTGATCCGCTTGCCGCTGGCGCGTGGTGGTGGGCGGGTGCGCGACGCAACGAGCCAGCGCTGCACTGACAGCGTTAGCGCGCCCGAGAGCAGCAGCAGCGTGACGTTGACGCCCAGCACCCCCGCCGCGCCCCAGATGACGCTCACCTCACCGAGCCCGAGCGAGACGCCAAAGAGGGCCGAGGCAGGGATCGTCGTCACTGAGATCGCCACGCCGACCGCCGCCGCCGCTCGGGTCTCGAAGGCGAGCATCGCCGCAACCCCGGCGGCGAGCGCCACGAGGATCGTCGAATAGTCCGTGCTCTGGAGCCCATGCAGACCCTCCTCCCTGACCTCGAAGCCGGAGCTCAGGATGCCGACTGCCTGCAGGCCCCAGGCCAGTCCGGCGGAAACCACCCAGGTCAGGCCGATTCCAAGCAGGAGGGTGCCGGTTGCGCGTCCAGCGAGGGGAAGTCGGCGCCCGACGATTCCGACACAGGCGGCCGAGATCGGCAACAGATCCGGGCTGACGGCCATCGCACCAACGATGAGAATCGGGTTGTCCGTGATCACGCCCATTGCGGCGATGACGGCGGCGACGCTCATCAGGGCGAGGTACCTGCCCAGCGGACGCGCGTGCGTCCTCGCCTCTCCCATCACCTCGACCCACGCGAATTCATCTTGGGCTGCCAACTTGGCGTGGGTATGCGGGGAGGGCGCGACCACGTCCTGGCGGATCAACAGGTAGTCCGCCTCATCGACCTCCCAGTCGCGAATCAGCTTCATCACCCGATCGGCAACAGAGGGCAGGACATCAGCGGCGAGGACGACCCCCGTGCCGACCCTTTCCGGGCTCAGGGCGACGATCCGATGCACTCCCCCGGTCTCCTCGAGCTCCTGCGCGACCGCGTCGGCTCGGTTCTCCTCAACGGCGAGGCGGAGTCTGAGCACGCGGCGAGTCTAGGAAGCGGTTGGGACGCCTAAGGCCGCTTGAACTCGATCTCCCTGACCACCTTGGCCGGGGCGCCGGCCGCGATCACCCCGGCGGGCAGGTCCTTGGTGACGACCGAGTTGGCGCCGATCACGCAGCGCTCGCCGATCTCGACGCCCCCTGTGACGACACAGCCGACTCCGAACCAGCAGTTGGACCCGATCCGCACCGGTCCCTGCGGCTCAAAGCCCTGCCAGGTGACCGGCTTGGTCGGGTCGTCGTAGCGGTGGTCCGAGTCGCCGACGAAGCAGTTGTTCGCGAACATGACGTGGTCGCCGATCTCGATCAGCTCGAGGGCGGCGAGCATGGTGTTCCGGTTCAGGAAGCAGCCCTCGCCGATCCTGATCCGCGCGTCGCCCGAGAGCGTCAGCCAGCACCCGGGCTCGACCAACGTCCCCTCCCCGATCTCCAAACGCCCCGAGTCGAGCCCCTCGAGCACCTCACCCTCGATCGGATAGCGGATGAAGAAGCCGCCTTCGGCGGCGTGCCGGTTGAGGCGAAGGCGCCGTCGCCGGCGGCGGTTGCGGTCGTACCAGCGCCGCTTCATCCACCAGGTGCGCCATTGAGAGAGCGACGCCACGCCGGGAGCTTCGCAAACGCCGGGGTCAGGTCTATCGTCCCCCGGGTGAGCCCCGACTCGGATCACGCACCGCGTGGCGGAATCGATCTCGGCGGCACGAAGATCCAGACGGTCATCGTCGACGCCGACAACAAGGTGCTCGGCGAGTCGCGCCGCCCCACGCCGACCGAGGGCGGACCCGCGGACGTGGCCAAGCAGATGGGCGAGGCCCTGCGCGAGGCGGCCGACCAGGCCGGACTGAAGACCAAGGACCTCGGCGGGGTCGGTGTGGGATCGCCGGGGGACGCCGACGAGAGTACGGGCGTCGTCTCGGATGCCCGCAACCTCCCCGGCTGGATAGGCCCCTTCCCGCTCGGCGAGCACCTCTCCGGGGATCTGGGAGTGCCCGTGCGGGTCGGGAACGACGTCCAGGTCGCGGTCCAGGGCGAGTTCGAGCTCGGTGCCGCGAAGGAGTTCGACACGATCCTGGGCGTCTGGTGGGGAACCGGGGTGGGTGGCGGACTGATTCTCGACGGCAAGCCATGGCTCGGACGGGGCGCCGCGGCCGAGATCGGGCACGTGGTCGTGAAGATGGGTGGCGCCCGGTGCACCTGCGGGCGGAAGGGCTGCATGGAGGCCTACGCCGGCCGCGCCGCGATGGAGATCAGGGCGCGCAAGGAGGTCAAGCAGGGAGCCAAGACCGACCTCTTCAAGATCATGGAGGAGCGCGGCCGGGACCGGCTGACGAGCGGCGTTTGGGAACGCGCGCTCAAGCACGGCGATGACCTCGCAACCAGGCTTATGGACCGCGCCGTGAAGGCGCTCGGCGCCGGGGTCGCCTCCTGCGTGAACGTGATCGATCCCGAGGCGGTGATCATCGGCGGCGGCCTCGGCGTCCGCATGGGCGAGAAGTACGTGAGGCGGATCGCCGCGCGAATGCACCCCCACCTCTTCATGGACGAGCGTCCGCCCGAGATCCGCCTTGCCGGGCTGGGCGACCTCGGTGGCGCGATCGGCGCCGCGCTCCTCGTCGACACGCGTGTTCCCACGCCCTCGGCGTAATCCCCCAACGAAAGGAAGCCCAGATGGCGAAGGTGGAAGGGACCGGGACCGTCAGCACCGACCCCGGCAAGTGGTGGGTGGTCGCGCTGCTCGGCGCGATCTCGATCGCCGCGGGCGTCTTGGCGCTCGCCTATCCGGACATCACGCTGCTAGCCCTCGGCCTGATCGTCGGCATCAACCTCGTCGTCATCGGGACGATGTGGGTCGCCCTGGCGACGACCGAGAAGCACACCGACAGCGGACGCATCCTGCGCTACATCGTCGGCTTCCTGGCCGTGCTTGCGGGCCTGGTCTGCCTCGTGCGCCCCGGTGCGGGCGTGCTGGCACTGCTGATCGCCCTCTCGTTCTGGTTCATCATCACCGGCATCGCCGACCTGGCGCGCGCTCTGGATGCGCGCGAGCATCGGGTGATCGCGGCGGTCCTGGGCGTGATCGGAATCGCGGCCGGCGTGATCATCGTCGCGAACCCCGACATCGGGCTCACCACCCTGGCGCTGCTCGCCGGCCTCGGCTTCATCGTGCGCGGGACGGTCGAGCTGATGGCCGGGATCTACATGCGTCGGCTGGTCACGTAGCGCGCAATAAACAGCTGGGAGTGACGGGAGCCCGGCCACCGGCCGGGCTCCCGTCCGAGATCAGCGGACTTCCGCCCGCTCCTCCTCGCCGTACTCGACGATCCCGTAGACGATCCAGATGCAGAGGAAAAAGATCGCCAGAGACCAGAACGGGTGCGTCCCGCCCATCGAGAGCAGCGCATCGATCGCCCCGATGCTCCCGGCGATGATTCCGATCACCCGACCGTAGGGGTTACCCGACATCAGCGAAAAGCCCCCGGTCAGCTGGATCACTCCGACGATGACCAGGAACCACCCCATCGCATGCAGGTTGGTGAAGATGAACCTGGTGTCGTTGGCATAGAAATTCGCATCGGAAATCGCGCCGATGCCGTAGATGATGTTGAGCGTTCCCACCAGCAGCAGCAGGATCGCCACGAACACCACTCGACCCGCACCTCTCACGTGGGTCTCCTCTCGGTAGCCGGCCGCCCCACGACGGCCGTATGCGCCGGTCACTCCATTGACCGATCGAGCGGATCGTAGTCCCGGACCCCGGCGGAACCGTGAAATTTCAGTCCCCAGGCGGCTTTGAGCCCCCTGCGCGGGGGCTCGGCAGCGACGGCGCCCCGCCGATCAGGTCCTGGAAGCGGCGAACGCGCCGGTCGTGCCGTTCCTTTCTCGCCTCCGCCCTACCCAGCTTGGGGCTGCCCAGCTTGTAGCGCCGCCGCGCCCACCATGACCCGGGGCGGGCCAGGCGGACCGAGGCCACCCAGGCGACGGGCGGGATGAACATGCCGATCACGGCGGAGCTCATCTTGCCCTTGAGCGCCACGATCGCGCAGATTCCAAGAGTGATCACGACCGAGGCGACGATCGACACCACCGAGGCACCGCTCGCATCGAGGGGGACGAACCCGACGATGATCCCGCCGCCGATGATCGCTGCGAAGACGAC
>JBKPTM010000274.1:0-4263 GCA_046765935.1 Actinomycetota bacterium
GGGCAAGGGGTCCTCGGGCGGCCGGAACTCGAACGGCCGCGTGACCGCGCGCCATCGCGGCGGTGGGGCCAAGCGCCGCTACCGGCAGATCGACTTCAAGCGCACCAAGGATGCGATTCCCGCGAAGGTGACCTCGATCGAGTACGACCCGAACCGCTCGGCGAGCATCGCGCTGCTCAACTACGCGGACGGGGAGAAGCGCTACATCCTCGCCCCACAGGGCCTCCGGGTGGGTGCCGAGGTCGTCTCCGGCGAGGGCGCGGACATCGCCCCCGGCAACTCGCTGTCCCTGGCGCGGATCCCGACCGGGACCGTGGTCCACAACGTCGAGTTGATCCCCGGCCAGGGGGGCAAGCTCGGCCGCTCCGCGGGCACGGCGATCCAGGTGGTCGCCAAGGAGGGCCCGATGGTGAGCCTGCGGCTCCCGTCGTCCGAGGTGCGGATGGTTCGCGGCGAGTGCCGCGCCACGGTTGGGACTCTCTCCAACGCGGAGCACCAGAACGTGAAGATCGGCAAGGCCGGCCGCAACCGGCATAAGGGCAAGCGGCCCCAGACGCGCGGCGTCGCCATGAACCCGGTCGATCACCCGCACGGCGGCGGCGAGGCGCACCACACGCCCGGTGGCCATCCGGTCACACCGTGGGGCAAGCCGACGCTCGGCTACAGGACGCGAAAGAAGGGCAAGCGCTCCGACGCGCTGATCGTGCGCGGGCGCAGGCGAGGAAAGAGGAAGTAGAGGCTTAGACGATGGGACGTTCGACCAAGAAGGGCCCGTGGGCCGAAGAGCGGCTGATGAAGCGGGTCAACGCGATGAACGAGTCGGGCCAGAAGCAGATGCTGAAGACCTGGTCCCGGCACTCGACGATCTTCCCCGAGATGGTCGGCCACACGATCGCCGTCCACGACGGCCGCAAGCACGTGCCGGTCTACATCTCGGAGTCGATGGTCGGGCACAAGCTCGGCGAGTTCGCGCCCACGCGGACCTTCCGGGCCCACTCGGGCGCCGGCAGCGCCTCGGAGAGAGACTGATGGCCGAAGAGAAGAAGGACACCGAGAAGAAGCAGAGCTCGACCCGTAGGTCGACCGCCAAGAAGTCCGCCTCCAGCTCGGGCGCGAAGAAGCCTGCCGCAAAGAAGCCGGCTTCGAAGGCAAAGCCCAAGGCCGAGACTGCGACGAAGGGCAAGGGCGCGGCTGAGGCGACCTCGAAGACCGCTGATAGCAAGGCGGCCGAGAAGAGCACCGCCAAGAAGCCGGCTGCGAAGAAGCCGGCTGCGAAGAAGCCCGCCGCGAAGAAGACCGAGGCAAAGGCCAAGCCCAAGGAGCCGGCCCAGCGTCCCGTCGTCAACGCTCGCGCCCGCTACGTGCGGGTCGCTCCGCGCAAGGCCCGCCTCGTCGCTGATCAGGTCCGCGGCCTGCATCTAGACGACGCGCTGCCGCTGCTCCGCTTCTCCACCCGCAGCGCGGCTCAGGACATCCGCAAGCTGATCGAGTCCGCCGCCGCCAACGCTGAGGCGAACCACGACCTGGTCGCCGACGACTTGATGATCAAGGACATCCACGTAGACGAGGGCCCGACGCTGCGCCGCTACCGGCCGCGCGCTCTGGGCCGCGCGACGCGGATCAACAAGCGAACCAGCCACATAGTCGTGGCGCTGACTCCGGAGGACTGAGGAACTAATGGGACAGAAGATCCATCCGGAGGGCTTCCGGGTTGGCTACATCCACGACTGGAAGTCGAACTGGTTCAACGAGCGCGACTTCGCCGACTACCTCAACGAGGACCTCGCGATCCGCTCTCACATCGAGAACAAGCTCTCGCACGCCGGTCTCTCCGAGATCACGATCAAGAAGGGCTCCGGCGAGGTCGAGGTCGATATCTCCACGGCGCGCCCCGGCATCGTGATCGGCAAGTCCGGGACCGAGGTCGACGCGCTGCGCCGCGAGCTCCACAAGCTCACCGGCAAGCCGGTCAAGGTCAACATCAAGGAGATCAAGCGTCCGGAGCTGGACGCGAAGCTGGTCGCCCAGTCGATCGCGGAGCAGCTCCAGAACCGCGTCGCCTTCCGCCGCGCGATGAAGCGAGCCCTGACCTCGGCCATGCGCTCCGGTGCCAAGGGCGTGAAGGTCCAGGTCTCCGGCCGGCTCGGCGGCGCCGAGATGGCGCGCACCGAGGGCTACTCGGACGGGCGGGTTCCGCTCCACACGCTTCGCGCGGACATCGACTACGGCTTCATCGAGGCCAAGACGACGACCGGCCGGATCGGCGTCAAGTGCTGGATCAACAAGGGCGAGGTCATGCCCGAGGGCTACCGCTCGGAGCTCACGGACGAGGACGGCGGGCCGCCCTCCGGTGGCGGACGAGGAGGTCGTGGCTGATGTTGATGCCGAAGCGGGTCCGCTACCGCAAGCAGATGCGCGGCCGCCGGCGTGGCTACTCGAAGGGCGGCACCACTGTGGCCTTCGGCGAGTACGGCCTCAAGGCCCTCGACCGCGGCTGGATCACCAACCGCCAGATCGAGGCCGCCCGAGTCGCTATGACCCGCAAGATCAAGCGCGGCGGCAAGGTCTGGATCAACGTCTTCCCGGACAAGCCCATCACCAAGAAGCCCGCCGAGACCCGCATGGGATCCGGCAAGGGCAACCCGGAGGGCTGGGTCGCCGTCGTCAAGCCGGGCAAGGTGATGTTCGAGCTCGCCGGCGTCCCGGAGGACCTGGCGAAGGACGCGATGCGCCTGGCCGGCACCAAGCTTCCGATCAAGACCAAGTTCGTGCGCCGCGAGGGTGCAGTGGAGCAGCCGTCATGAAGGCCTCCGAGGCACACAACCTCAAGGACGACGAGCTGCTGGATCGGATCCGGGAGACCCGCGAGGAGCAGTTCGCCCTCCGGCTCCAGCACTCCACCGGCGAGCTGGAGAACACGGCGCGGATCACCGCGGTGCGCCGCGACGTGGCGCGCCTGCTGACCGTCGCCAAGGAGCGCGGTATCGATCTAGAACACGAGCTGAGGACCTGATGGCCGAAGAGGAAAAGAACGAGCAGACCGAAGAGACGCCGGAAGAGACGCCGGCGGAGGAGCCGCAGGCTGAGGAGACTCAGGCTGAGGAGACCCCTGCCGAGGAGCCGCAGGCCGAGGAAACCCCGGCTGAGGACGAGGAAGCGCCCGAGGAGGCTTCTTCTGAGGGCGAAGCCGGGGATACCGACGCCGGCGACGACGCCCTGGAGGGGCTCGACTGGAAGGCTCGCCGCCGCCTCGAGCGCTCCCGCCGTCCGGCCGAGGCGGGGCCCCAGCAGACCCCGGAGGAGCGCGCCGCCGCCCGTGCCGAGGCTCGCAAGCAGGCTGCCGGCCGCCGTGCCGCGTACCGGACGAAGCGCCGCGGCAAGCAGGAGGCCGGCACCGGCACGCCTCCCGCCGAGCGACGCTCCGCCGGCCGGAAGACCAGGCAGGGCCGCGTCGTCTCCAGCAAGCCGGACAAGACGATCACCGTCGCGATCGAGGTCGCCAGGCGCCACCCGCAGTACGAGAAGATCGTGCGCCGCTCACGCACCCTGCATGCGCATGACGCCCAGAACGAGGCGGGGGAGGGCGATCTGGTGCGGATCGTCGAAACGCGCCCGATGTCCCGGACCAAGCGCTGGCGCCTGGTCGAGATCCTCGAGAAGGCCAAGTAGGGAAGCGATGATCCAGCAGGAGTCAAGACTTCGAGTCGCCGACAACTCAGGCGCACGCGAGATCCTCTGTATCCGCGTCAAGGGCGGATCCGATCGCCGCTACGCGCGCATCGGCGACACGATCACCGCCACGGTCAAGCAGGCCACCCCGCACGGCGGCGTCCGCAAGGGCGAGGTCGTACAGGCGGTGGTGGTTCGTACCCGCAAGCAGCTCGGCCGCGGCGACGGGACCTACATCGCCTTCGACGAGAACGCGGCCGTCCTGATCGACGACAACGGTGCCCCTCGCGGTACGCGCATCTTCGGGCCGGTGGCCCGCGAGCTGCGCGAGAAGAACTTCATGCGAATCGTCTCCCTCGCCCCGGAGGTTCTCTGATGGGTCGAACGATGAGAGTCCGCAAGGACGACGACGTGATCGTGATCGGGGGCAAGGACCGCGGCAAGCGAGGCCGCGTCATCCGGACCGACCCGAAGAAGGGCTACGTCTTCATCGAGGGCCTGAACATGATCAAGCGGCACCAGCGGCCACGCTCCGTCAAGGACGCCCAGAAGGGCGGTGAGGTCGGCGGGATCATCGAGAGGGAGGGTCCGATC
>JBKPTM010000275.1:0-5623 GCA_046765935.1 Actinomycetota bacterium
CAGCCTGCCCTCGGTGCTGTCGGCACTCCACTGCTCGTCGAACATGATCGAGCGGCGCGCGGCCGACAGGCCCGTGAATCGCGGCAGCCGCAGTGCCGCGGCCCCGGGGATGATTCCCTCTCGGCTGGCTGGGAGGCTGAGGAGCGCGTCCCGCTCGGCGATCACGCGGTCCATGACGAGCAGGAGCTGGGCCCCGCCTCCGATCGCGAAGGTCTCCACCCCCGCGAGCCAGGGCACCTCCAGCCACTGAGCCTCGGCGTCCGCTGACACGGTCGGCTCGCCCAGGTCGGTGGCATCGGGTGCAGCCGCGCCGCGCAGCATCTTCGCGACGAAGCCGAGCTCGCGGACGATGAAGAAGAGGTAGGAGAGGCCGCCGGCATAGAGCTCCGACAGATCGAGCCCCGAGCTGAACACGCGTCGCCCGGGGTAGCGAGGGTGATCGACCACGCCGCCGCGCAGCACGCCCGCCTGCGAGCCGGGGTCAAGCAGGACCATGTCGACCGCTGTCTCCAGCGCTGCGGTGGTCTCGTCGTTCTCGGCGTTCAGCCGCTCGGGCCGGGTCAGCGTCACCACGCCGAGATTTCCCTGGCGCTCGACGCTCGCCGCCCCGAGATCGACCCGCCCCTCGCCGGCGAAGCGCGGCAGCAGCCCCACCGACTCCGGCTTGGGCCGCAGCATCGAGGTCACGAGGTGCGTGCCGATACCCGGGTCGCCCAACCAGGAGGCGAGTACCTCACCAACAGCCAGCTCGATGCCCTCCTGCTCGCGGAGCGGCCGCCCGCGCTCGGCGGCGATCTCGTCAGGTGTCGGCACCAGCCCCGGGCTCGCGGCGGCCGCTCGCTCGAGCAGCTCTTCTACCCGCAGGCGGATACTGCGGCCCTCCGTGAGCTCCTCGTACAGGCCCGTGTGGTCCCGCAGCCGGACGGTCCCTGCCGCTGGGCTGTGGATCGCGCTCAAGACTCCCTCTCCGACTCCGCTCACGGCTGGCCGCGCTCACCGTACCTTTTCCAGCGCGCCGTCGCACGCCCGGATCACGGATACGATCGGGCCCGAGGCGGCAGGTCCGAGTGGATCCCAAAGCGATAGCCAACGAGGCTGATTCAGCCCGGCGGGGGTCCCAGGCGGCCCCCGCGGACCTGTTGGCGCTCTACCGCGACATGGTTCGCCTGCGGACCTACGACGACCGCTCTGTCGTCTACCACCGCCAGGGGAGGATCGGGACCTACGCGATCTTCTGGGGGCACGAGGCGCTCCAGGCAGGCGCCGTTCACGCGATGGAGGATGAGGACTGGGTCTTCCCGTCCTATCGCGAGTCCGCCATCGGACTGCTGCGCGGCATGCCCGCCTTGACGATCTTCGCCTGGTGGCGGGGCCATCCGGAGGGCTGGTGGGACCCTCGCGAGTGGCGGGTCGCCTCGATCGCCGTCCCCGTCGGGAGCCATGTGCCGCACGCCGCGGGGATGGCGTGGGGACTGAAGCTCCGTGGCGAGCGCACCTGCGTCCTGGCCTTCTTCGGCGACGGCGCGACCTCGACGGGCGCCTTTCATGAGGGGATGACCTTCGCGGCGGCCAAGCGGGTCCCGGCCGTCTTCGTCTGCAACAACAACTCCTGGGCGATCTCGACCCCGACCGCTGAGCAGTCGGCCGCCGAGCGGCTCGTCGACAAGGCGGCCGGCTACGGCATGGAGGGGGTGCGGGTGGACGGGGCGGACGCGCTGGCCGTGCGCGACGCAGTGCGGGCGGCGGCCGCCCGCGCCCGCGCGGGCGAGGGCCCGCAGTTCGTCGAGGCCGTCACCTTCCGCGGCGCGCCGCACGCAACCGCCGACGATCCGGGCCGCTACATGGATTCGGCGAGGCTGCGCGCAGCACAAGAGCGGGAGTGTCTGGGGCGCTTCGAGAACCAGCTGCGGCAGCTGGGGGTACTCGACGAGCGGGCGGTCGGCGAGATTCGCGACGAGGCCGTCGCCGAGGTCGAGGCCGGAATCGACGCAGCGGAGGCGCTGCCGGACCCGGACCCGCGACTCCTCTTCGACACGACCTACGCGCTGCCCCCGCGAGCGCTGCGCCGCCAGCGCGACTCAGCGCTGGAGTCCTGACATGGGGGTCATGACGCTCGTAGAGGCGGTCAACGACGGGCTTCGCCAGGAGATGGCGCGGGACGAGTCCGTGATGGTCCTCGGGGAGGACGTGGGCAAGCTCGGCGGCGTCTTCCGGGCGACGGAGGGCCTGCTGGACGAGTTCGGCTCCGATCGCTGCGTCGACACCCCGCTCGCCGAGGCGGGCATCGTCGGGACGGCGGTCGGGCTGGCGCTCGCCGGCTGGCGGCCGGTCTGCGAGATGCAGTACGAGGCCTTCAGCTACCCGGCGCTCGATCAGGTCCTGAGCCACGTCAGCCGGTATCGCTGGCGCAGCGGCGGCGCGATCGAGATGCCGATCGTGATCCGGATGCCGTACGGCGGCGGCGTCCGGGCGCCGGAGCTGCACGAGGACTCCCCCGAGGCCTATTACGCGCACGCCCCCGGGATCAAGGTGGCGATGCCCTCGACCGCGGCGGACGCCAAGGGCCTGATCGCCGCGGCGATCCGCGACCCCGACCCGGTGGTGGTGCTGGAGCCGAAGGCGCTCTACCGCGCCTCGGCCGAGCCGGTTCCGGACGGCGAGCACTTCGTCGAGCTTGGCCGCGCCGTGGTCGCCCGCCACGGGACGGACGCGACGCTGATCTCCTACGGGGCCATGCTGCCCGTGGCGATCGCGGCGGCCGACCACCTCGCGGAGCGCGGGGAGGCCGAGGTGGAGGTCCTCGACCTGCGGACGCTGACTCCGCTCGACGAGGACGCCGTGCTCGACTCCGTGGCCAAGACCGGGCGCGCGGTGATCGTCCACGAGGCACCCCGGACAGCGGGCTTCGGCGCGGAGGTGGCGGCGCTACTCGCCGAGCGCGGGATCCTGGACCTGCGGGCGCCGGTCCGCCGGGTGACCGGATACGACGTCCCGTACCCCTACTGGTCGCTCGAGGACAGCTACATCCCCAGCACCGAGCGGGTCGTAAGCGCGCTGGAGGAGGTCCTGCGCTTCTGAGCGAGCCCCACCTGATCCGGCTCCCGGACCTGGGAGAGGGGCTCACCCGCGCCGAGGTGGTCAGATGGCTGGTCGGCGAGGGCGACTCGATCGCCCGGGACGAGCCGCTGGTCGAGGTCGAGACCGACAAGGCCGTCGTCCAGATTCCCTCCCCGGTGGCGGGGAAGGTCACCGGACTGCTCGTGCCCGAGGGTGCCACCGCGGCCGTCGGCGATGCGCTGGTCGAGATCGACGCCGAGCGGGACGGGGCGGGCCGCGGGCCGCGCGCGCTGCCGCGAGTGCGGGCGCTGGCGTCGGAGCTCGGGATCGACCTGGCCACCGTCCGCCCGGACGGCGGCACCGTCACCGAGGAGGAGGTCCGCGGCGCCGCCCGGGGCACGGCGGGCCAGTCGAGTGGACAGCGGGTCCCGCTGCGGGGCGTGAGGCGGGAGATCGCCGAGCACATGAGCGAGGCGGCCACGGTCCCGACGGTGACCGTGGTCGAGGAGTGCGACTTCTCGGGCCTCGTCGACGCCACGGCATACGTCCGCGCGGCGGCGATCGTCGCCGCGACCGCGCAGGCCCTGGCTGCGCATCCGGACCTGAACGCGACCTTCGACGGGAACGAGCTCGTCAGGCAGGAGCGCTGCGACGTGGGCTACGCGATCCAGGGGCCCCACGGACTGGTGGTGCCCGTCATCCGCGACGCGGCGAGCCGACCGGCCGGCGAGCTCGCGGCCGAGATCGAGAGGGTGGTCGAGGCGGGGCGGGCCGGGACCCTCTCCCCGGAGGATCTGCGCGGCGGCAGCTTCACGATCTCCGACGCGCGGCGACTCGGGGGAGTGCTCGCCACCCCGCTGCTGAACACCCCGCAGGTCGGGATCCTGGGCATCCACCGCGTCGCCGAGCGCCCGGTGGTGCGGGACGGCGAGGTCGTCGCCCGCCCGGTGGGCATGCTCACGGTCGGGTTCGACCACCGCGCGCTAGACGGTGCCGCTGCCGCTGCCTTTCTGCTCGACGTCATCGAGCGAATCGAGGCCTCGCGAGGGTGATGCCTCCGGCCCGCCGCTGCGACGAGCGCGCCTCAGGCGCCCGATCCCCTTCGGCCGCCGGCTTTCGGCCTCCCGGATCAGCCGTTCGATCAGCTCGAGCCGCTCATCCGCCGCGGCGCTCAGGCGCTCGATCAGCTCGAGGCGCTCACGAGCAGCCCGTTCCTGCTGCGCCATGATGCGCTCGCTGCGCTCTCGGAGCGCGCGGTCCAGTGCGGGAAGCGCCGCCTCGGCCGCCGCGACGAGCGAGTCCGCGACGAAGAGGAGGTTGCCCCACTCGCCGTCGGCTGGATCGGCGACGTCCCACCTGCTCACGCTCAGGTGCCTGGGGCCGTGCCTGACGAAGACGAAGCGCCGCGGGCCGAGCTCCTCCACGAGGGATCGGATCTGGTCGAGGTCGAAGGGGCAACGCCCGAGCGTCTCGGGGAGGTCCCCCCAGAACTCGATCATCACGATCTCCGCATCCAGGCTCGCCGCGCCGCGCAACACGTCGGCGTCGGCGCCCTCGGCGTCGACCTTGAGGAGGCCGACCCGGCCTGGAATCTCGTCGGCAGCTCGCAGGGAGTCCAGCGAACGCTGCGGCACCTGCACGGACCCGTCCCAGACCAGACCGGAGCCGGCGCGCTCCGGTTGCAGCGTGTGGAAGGCGTCCAGGCTGCCCCCGGAGGCGTCGTGCGCGAGGTGGAGCTCGGCCGTTCCATCCTCCGGCCCGGCGGCGACGTCGAGCATGTGAACGTCGGGATCGCCCGCGAAGCGCTCTCTCAGCCGCTTCACGCTCTCCGGATAGGGCTCGATCAGCCAGGCCGGGCCCATCCCGGCCTCGCGCAGGGCGTCGGCCACCGCGCCGCGCTCGCTTCCCACGTCGATCATCGATCGATCGGTGAGGCTGGGAACGAGAGCGGCGATCAGGGCAAGCTCGGCTCCCTGGTCGTCGATCTCCGGGTTGACGGCGCTCGCGTCCATCTCCTCGCCCCGGGCGAGCATACCCCCGGGGCCGCCGCCCGCCGGCTCGCCGACCACGCGCCTAGAGCCGTTCCCGATAGGGCAGCCCGGGCCCGCTGCGCTGCCACTCGACCTGCCCGCGTCCCTCGTCCGCGGAGCGCTCAACAACCCCGTCCCACCGAAGCAGCATCGCCTTGAGGCGCGCGACCGCCTCGGGTGGGTGGGCGGCAACCTCAGCAGCGAGGTCGAGGGCGGCGTCCTCTGTGGCCGCCGCGGGTGCGACCCGATGGACGAGGCCCATGCGAAGCGCCTCGTCGGCGCTCACGTTGCGCGAGGTCAGCAGCAGGTACTTCGCCGTCGCGAGACCGCAGAGAGTCACCAGCCGAGCGGGGCCGACCGGGACTCCGAGCTCGGCGCCGGGGAAGCGCATCCGCAGGTTCGAGCCGCCGACGCGAAGGTCGCAGGCCACCGCGATCTCGGCGCCACCGCCCACGACCGAGCCGTGGCAGGCGGCGACCGTCGGCTTCGGGAACGCGGTCAGCTCGTCGTAGAGCCGGGCGAAGAGCTCCATGCGG
>JBKPTM010000276.1:0-3185 GCA_046765935.1 Actinomycetota bacterium
CTGTGATCGCCCGCCAGACCCGCTCCGGCGGGTGGGCGAGGCGCCGCTCGAATCGCACGCCGACGCGGTCGCCCTCCGCCTCGATCAGCTGTCCGTCTCGCTTGGGAGTCATCAACCCTCCTCGTCCAGGTGTCTTTCCAGGGCGTCGAGGCGATCGGACCAAAGCGCGCGGTACGGCTCGAGCCACTCGGCCACCTCGGCGAGCGGCTCGGGGCGGATCTCGTAGATCCTGCGCTGCGCCTCGGTCCGGACCGACACCAACCCGGCCTCGCGCAGGACCCGCAAGTGCTTGGAGACGCCGGGCTGGCTGAGCTTGAGGCGCTTGACCAGCTCGCCGACGGCGCGCGGTCCATCGAGCAGCAGATCGAGGATCCGCCGCCGCGTCGGCTCGGCCAGCACCTCGAAGGTGGTCGCGGTCACACGATCAGTATAACCGCTGAGCTATATAACTAACACGCGATACTAGGATCGCGCGGCGAGCAGGCTCTGGAGCTTCTCCGGGGTGTCGGCGGTCGGCGTCGTCGTGTAGAGGATCAAGCGCTGCTCGGGGCTCTCCTGTGGGTGGAAGACGGCGTGTTCGAAGACGAGCTTGCCGACCTCCGGATGCCGCAGCACCTTGCGCCCGACTCCGCTCGAGGCGACCTCGTGGAGCTCCCACCATTCACGGAACTCCGGACTCGCCTCCTGGAGCGCTGAGATCAGGTCCTCGAAGTCGGGGTCACCAACGTGACGGGCAGCCTGTGCGCGGAAGCGCGCGACGAGCCGCCGTGCCCCGGTGTTCCAGTCCTCGTGAAGGGTCCGCCGCTCGGGGTCCATGAAGATGCTCCAGAGCAGATTGCGGCGCCCGTCCGGCATCTCGCTCGGGTCACCGAAGACGGCGGAGTGCGCGTCATTCCAGACCAGGAAGTCGAAGCGCCGCCCGGTGATGCAGGCCGGGTTCGGGTTGAGCCCCTCGACCAGCTTCCGGACGGTGGGATGGATCTTCTCCCTCGGCCCTTTGACCGGGGCAACCTGCTCACCGCGACCAAGCAGGATCAGGTGGGAACGCTCGGCCGGCGTCAGCTTGAGCGCGCTGGAGATCGCCTCGAGGACGGAGGCCGAGGCCCGTACATCGCGGCCCTGCTCGAGCCACGTGTACCAGGTGGTCCCCACGCCGGAGAGCTGTGCCACCTCCTCGCGCCGCAGGCCGGGCGTACGGCGCCGACCCCCACCCGGGAGGCCGACGTCCTCGGGGCGCACGGCCTCACGGCGCGTCCGCAGGAAATCCGCGAGCTCGGCGCGACGCGGCTCGGCGTCGGGCTGGGCCAGGCCGGTCCCGTTGCTCTTCGGGCTGTTCTTGGGTGGTGCTTTTGATACCAGGATAAACCCCTCTCTTGTACCTGGATCAACATGGTCGCACACTGTCGGTCAGATGGCAAGCGAAACCGCTCACAGCGATGTCACAGCCCAGGAGGTGCGGCCGTTGAATTCACAGATGGAGCAGACGCAAGCGACAGCGCGGCCGACCCGCCAGAGCCCCTGGCTGCTGCCGGTCCTCTTCGCGCCGGTCTTCATGGTCATCCTCGACGTCTTCATCGTCAACGTCACGGCCCCGTCGCTGCGCAGCGACCTCGGTGCGAGCGACTCCGACCTCCAGTGGGTGGTCGCGGCCTATCTGCTCACCTACGCGCTCTCGCTGATCACCGGAGGGCGCCTCGGCGACATCTTCGGTCGCCGCCGCATGTTCAAGCTCGGCATCGCCGGCTTCACGATCGCTTCCGCGCTCTGCGCGGCGGCTCCGGACCCGAGCACCCTGATCGCCGCCCGGCTGCTGCAGGGCTTCGGTGGCGCCGCGATGTGGCCGCAGGTCCTCTCGATCATCCAGGTCGAGTTCGCCCCGGCCGAGCGGCCCAAGGCCTTCGGCTTCCAGGGCCTCGTCCAGGGCCTCGCCGCGATCGCCGGCCAGATCGTCGGTGGCGGGCTGATCGCCCTCGATGTCCTTGGCTTGGGGTGGCGCTCCGTCTTCCTGATCAACATCCCGGTCGGCCTGGTCGCGCTGCTCGCGGCCGACCGGCTGATCCCGGAGTCCCGCTCCGACACGGTCAGGCGGCTCGATCTGCCCGGCGTCGCGCTGGCCACCCTCACGCTCAGCCTGGTGATGATCCCGGCGGTCGAGGGGCGCGAGCTCGGCTGGCCGGCCTGGACCTTCGCGTCCTTCGCCGCAGCGGTCCCGGCAGCCGCCCTGTTCATCGCGGCTGAGCGGCGGATCGCCGCCCGCGGCGACTCACCGCTGATCCAGCTCGGTCTCTTCGACACGCGCGGGTTCCGGGTCGGGCTGCTCTCGGCGACGGTCCTCTACTTCGTGATCTCGTTCTTCTTCCTGCTCTCCATCTATCTGCAGGAGGGCCTCGGCCTGAGCGCCTTCGACTCGGGCCTCGCCTTCACGCCGATCGCGGTCGCCTTCGTCACGAGCTCCCTGACCGGCCCACGGCTGGCGGACGGCGCGCGTGAGTTCCTGCCCCAGATAGGAGCGACGATCGCCGCGCTCGGCCTGGTGGCGACGATCTTCGCCGTACAGGCGTCCGGGGACGGCTCGGTCTCGGTCTGGCTGATCCTCGCGATGGTCCCCGTCGGTGCGGGCATGGGCATGGCGATACCGCCGCTCATCAACCTCGTCCTGCGGGCGGTCCCCACGTCAGACGCCGGTGCCGCGTCGGGAACGCTGGTCACCGCGCAGCAGATCGGGAACGCGCTCGGCGTCGCGGCGGTCGGGACCGCGTTCTTCTCCGAGCTCGGCTCGGGGACGAGCCCGGCGGCCTTCGGCGACGCCTTCACGGTCTCGCTCGCGATCCAGGCGGTCTTCGCCCTGACGGCCGCGGCGCTGGTCTCCCGCGCCCGCCAGACCGTGGACGAGCGGGTGGGCGGCGGTGTGCCGACTCGCGACGGAGCGGTAGCGCGCTAGTTACACCGCGGCGCCGGACGGTGGCTATGGTTGGCGGGGTGACGGCTGGGGACCAGGCCCAGAGCGGGCCCGACCCGCTCGAGACAGCTCGCGACGCGGCCGCCGCCGCCGGGGAGCGTCTCGGCAACGCCCGTGTCGAGGCCGGCGAGCGGCTCGAGGCCGCGCGCGCCGCAGCCGAGCGCGGCATGACCGCCGCGCGCGGGCACGCGGCCACCGCCGCCGAGGCGGCGGCGCAGGCGCTCAC
>JBKPTM010000277.1:0-6594 GCA_046765935.1 Actinomycetota bacterium
GCCCTGGTCTGAGCCGGACCGCCGCCGGCTCCAGACCCCACGACGGCCCCGATGACCGCGCTCGCGATCGCCGCGCAGAAGAGCGCGTTGCGCCGGCGCAGGGCGGCCCGGCGCCGCCTCTCCTGCAGCCGGCGGATCCGCCTTCGCCGGCGGACGTCGTCCAGCCCCCCGGCAGGTTGGCGCCGCCGATCGCTTGCCATGGGGTTAACCCGAGTAGAGCGCCTCGATCTCCTCGGCGTACTTCTCGTCGATGGGCTTGCGCTTGAGCTTCATCGTCGGGGTGAGCTCGTCCCCGCCCGGCTCCCAGGGCTCGGGCAGGATCCTGAACTTCTTGATCTGCTCCACCCGCGCCATCTTCGCGTTCGCCTGGTCCACAGCCGACTGGATCTCATCCGTGAGCTTTTCGTCCTCGGCCAGCTCGCCGATCGACTTGTCGTCGAGATCGTTTTGCTTCGCCCAGACCGGGGCGAAGTCTGGATCGAGCGTGATCAGTGCGACGTTGTAGGAACGGCCGTTTCCGATCGCGACGGCCTGGCCGATCAGCGGGCTGGCCGTCTTCACGTGGGACTCGATGTTGGCCGGCGACATGTTCTTGCCGGCCGCGTTGATGATCAGCTCCTTCTTGCGATCGACGATCTTCAGGTAGCCGTCCTCGTCGAACTCGCCGATGTCGCCGGTGCGCAGCCAGCCGTCCTCGGTGAAGGTCTCCTCGTTCTTGTCCGGCATGTTGCGGTAGCCGGGCATGACGCAGTCCGCCTTGACCAGGAGCTCGCCGTCCTCGTCGAGCCGGAGCTCGATTCCGGGGGTCGGTGGGCCGACTGTGCCGAGCTTGACCCGGTCCGGCGGGTTGCAGGCGCCCACGCCGCAGGTCTCCGACATCCCCCAGAGCTCGCCGATCGGGATGCCGATCGCGTGGAAGAACTCGAGCACCTCCAGGGGCGTCGGAGCGGCGCCCACGTTGACCGCGAGCGCGTCATCTAGGCCGAGCTGCTTGCGGAGGCCCGTGAAGAGCTGCTCGTCGGCCTGAGCCGCCGCCTCGGCGACCTCGGCCGGCACCTCCTCCCCAGCCTGCTCGAGGCGAACCTTCTCGAGCGATGCCTCGAGGCCCTTCTCCACCTGCTGGCGCTGCTCGTCGGGGAGCCCGGCGAGCATCGCCTCGAGACCCGACTTGAGCTTCTCGAAGATCCGCGGCACGGCGAAGAACCAGGTGGGATTCACTTTCGGGAGGAACTCGGCGATCTTCCGCGGGTCCGGGCAGACGTGGACCGAGAGGCCGAGGGCGACCGGCAGGTAGTAGTGAGCGTTCCGCTCCGCCACGTGCGCGGCCGGCAGCCAGGAGATCACCCTGCCCCTGTCGGGGAACTCGATCATCGCGTCCGCGGTCGCCACGCCGAAGAGCAGGTTGCGATGGGTGAGCTGGACGCCCTTCGGCGGGCCCGTGGTTCCCGAGGTGTAGATCAAGGTGAGGAGGTCGTCGGGCTCGAGAGAGGCCACGGTCTCGGCGGGATCGAAGTCCGGCGCCATCTCCATCAGCTCGTCGAGTGTGTGGTCTCCCCCCTCGCCGTCGACCACGACCAGGTGCTCGAGGTCCGGGAGCTCCTTGCGGGCCTCGATGAAGCGGTCGAGAAACGCCTTCTCGATGATCGCGATCCGGCTCTTGGAGTCCGAGAGCAGGTACTCGATCTGCTCGGGCGCCGAGGTCTGGTAGATCGAGAAGGGGACGCCGCCCAGGGAGACCGCCGCCAGGTCGCAGGGGATGAACTCCCAGCGGTTGTTGAGCATGATCGCGACCGTGTCGCCCTTCTTCAGGCCCAGCTCCGACAGCCCGCCGGCGATCTTGTGGACGGTATCGCGCAGCTCGTTCCAGGAGAGCTCCACGTCGCGTGCCTCGTCCTTGATCGCGAGGCCGTCGCCGAGGCGGTCGACCGTGGCGTAGAACGCGGCGGGCACGTTCTGCGCGGGAAGCGCAGGCGCCTCGCCCCCACTCGCGTAGCGCTCTGAAGTGGTCACCTCCACTGGCAGCTCTCCTCTCCTCGGTAGAACTTGTGAAAACGCTACACCAGGAGGAAGAGATGCCGACCAGATCGTCTTCAGCCCAGTGGAGTGGCAACCTGGCTCGCGGCAGCGGCACGATGTCGCTCGGGAGCGGGGCTTTCGAGGGCCCCTACTCGTTTGCCTCGCGATTCGAGAGCGGAGACGGCACCAACCCGGAGGAGTTGATCGCCGCCGCGCACGCCGGGTGCTTCTCCATGGCCCTCGCGGCAGCGCTGAGCCAGGACGAGCATGTCCCGGACTCCGTCAACACCACCGCGCAGGTCACCATCGACACCGTGGACGGCGCCCCCACCATCACCCGCAGCGAGTTGTCCACCGAGGTGAAGGTGGACGGGCTCAGCGAGGAGGAGTTTCAGAAGTACGCCGACGAAGCTAAGAGCGGCTGCCCCGTCTCACGCGCCCTTGGCGCGATCGAGATCAGCCTGGACGCGAAGCTGGCCTAGGCGCGGTTACCGGGGGTTGAGCGCGTCGTCGCCCAGGCGCCCGAGGTCGTTCGAGAGGCCGATCACGAACAACGCCAGGATCAGCAGGAAACCGATCGCGCTCGCCCGCTCGATGACATAGAACGGAACCCGGGCTCCTCGGACCTTCTCGACGAGGCTCCAGAAGATGTGACCGCCGTCGAGAGGCAGGAACGGGAACAGGTTGATGACGCCGAGCGACAGGCTGATCAGCGCGAGGATCAAGAACGCCTCCTGAGTGCCGAACCCGATGGCCTCGTTGAGCGCGCGAGAGCTGCCGACAGGGCCCGAGAGCTGTTCGCGCTGTTCGGGCAGGAAGATGCGACCGATCGCGGACACCGTCTTGGAGGTGATCAGCCACATCGTGTCCACGGCGTAGTCGGCCGCCTCCGGCACCGTGTTAGCAACCGGCGCGGTGTCGGTTGCCTCGAATCTGACGCCAAGCAACACTTGCTGCGCCCCCGGGTCGTATGTCGGGGTGATCTCAAGCGGCACACGCTCCCCGCTTCTGTCGACGACGACGGACACCGGCGTTGATGCCTGACAGCCGTTGGTCTGCGGGCCGGCGCACTTGTGCGAGCCGATGACGTCGCGGAACTTGTCCGCCCGCTCGCCGCCGTCGAGGTCACCGAGCGTCTTGCCGTCTATGGAGACCACCTTGTCGCCGGGCATTAGCTTCGAGTTCGCCGGTGAATCGTGCGTGACATCGGCGATCTTCAGGCCGGGCCCGGTGATCTGCGGGACGCTAAAGGCCAGGAAGAACAGGATCACGAACGCGATCAGGATGTTCATCGCCGGACCCGCGGCGATGACGACGACCCGTTTCCAGACGGGCTGGTTGTAGTAGGCGCGCTTGAGCACCTCGGGAGAGAGGGCCTCGGCCTGACTCTCGTTTTGACCTGCGGACTCGACGCGCTCTAACAGACCCTCTGGGGTGTCGCGGCCCGCGTCCGCGGACTCGTCAGGCTCGAGCTCCTCGGGGTTCATGCCGGTGATCTTCACGAAGCCCCCGAGCGGGATCATGCCGATCCCGTACTCCGTCTCGCCCCGCTTCACGCTGACGAGCTTCGGCGGGAAGAAGAGGAAGAACCGCTCGACCCGCATACCGGTCCACTTCGCCACAACGAAGTGCCCGAACTCGTGCAGGATGATCAGCGCCGAGAACCCGACGACGACGAGCAGCCAGCTCACGCTACGGCCAGGCCTTCGATCAGTCCGCGGGCATGCACACGGGCGGCGTCGTCGGTCTCGAAGAGGTCGTCGAAGCTGCGGACGGGGGCGCCGGGAAGCGCCTCCATGGTGCGGTCGATCACGTCGGGAATCCCCGTGAATGGGATGCGGCCGTCGAGGAAGGCCTCAACGGCGACCTCATCGGCCGCGTTGAGGACGCAGGGGGCCGTGCCGCCGACCTCACCCGCCTCGCGCGCCAGCCGCAGGCAGGCGAAGGTGTCGGTGTCGGGCTGCTCGAAGGTGAGCTCGCCGACGCTCGCCAGGTCGAGCGTCGGTACGTCGACGTCGGCACGCTCGGGCCGATGGAGCGCATAGGAGATCGGCACCCGCATGTCCGGGTAACCGAGGTGAGCCAGCGAGGCGCCGTCGTTGAGGTGAACGATTGAGTGGACAATCGACTGCGGATGGACGACGACGTCGATCCGCTCGTAGGGAACCCCGAAGAGGTGGTGCGCCTCGATCATCTCGAAGCCCTTATTCATCAGCGTCGCCGAGTCGATCGTGATCCGTCCGCCCATCTCCCAGGTCGGGTGGGCGAGAGCGTCGTCCGGGCTGATCCCGCCCAGATCGGTGCGGCCGCGGAACGGCCCGCCCGAGGCGGTGAGGACCAGCCGTTCCACCGTGCCCGGTTGCTCGGCGCGGATCAGCTGGTAGAGCGCCGAGTGCTCCGAGTCGACCGGGACGATCTGCGCGTCCGTCGCCTCCGCGAGCGCGGTGACGAGTTCGCCGCCGATCACGAGGCTCTCCTTGTTGGCCAGGGCCAGGTCGATGCCCTCGGTGAGGGTGACGATGGTGGGCCCGAGACCGGCCGCGCCGACCACGGCGTTGAGGACCAGATCGGGCTTGGACTCGACGATCAGCTCGCGCACGCCCTCCTCGCCGGCGAGCACCTGGCCGCCCCACTCCGAGGCGGCGCGCTCGGCGGCCTCCGGTTCGGCCAGCGCCACCGCGGGGACGCCGTGCTGGCCCGCCTGCTCAATCAGTTTCTCCCAGCTCGAGCCGGCGGAGAGGCCGACGACCTGCAGGTCGTCGGCGGCGGAGATCACCTCAAGGGCCTGGGTTCCGATCGACCCAGTCGATCCGAGTACGAGGAGGCGCTTCACGGCGACCCAGTGTAGGTCCCGTTCGAAATCCCCCGTAAACGGAGCCATTCACCCGGACACGAAGACGGGGGCCCGCAGGCCCCCGTCGTCGAGCGTATGCGTGACCCGCGCTAGCGGACCTGAACGGCCGAGAGCTCGAACTGCGGGACCTTCAGGTCACCGGTGCTCTCCCTGCAGCCCAGAGAGATCGTGTGCTTGCCGCCCTGCGGGGTCGTGACGATGTTGATGCCGAACGACGCGACTCCGGTGTCGAGCGCATGCACGTTGGTCTTCGTGCCGTTGACCTCGGTGCCGTCGACCTCGAGATGGCAGATGCCGTTGGCGACTGAGCCGCCGCCGTCGACGGTGCCGTCGGCGACGATCAGGTAGCGCCGCGGGAAGCCCGTCGAGCCGTTCACGTCCACCGAGGTGCACTTGGTGAACGTCTCCGAGGTCGTCGGGTCACACGGGGTAGTGCCCGTCTGCGCGTTCGTGGAGCTGACGCCCAGGACCTTCAGGCGGGCGTCCTTGCTGAGACCCTTGTACTCGACCTTCTTGCTGGTAGCCGCGTACGCGCCTCCCCCCAGCGCCACACAGAGGGCGATGAATCCGATCACAGCACCGGCTGACGGCCGGCGCTTGAACAGCTTCCTCATCCAGAACCACTCCCTTTCATGCCGTCGTGAGCGTTCGCGTGACGAAACAGCATGAGGCGGAGAAGTTGCGCCATTGCGAGGATGCATGCATGCCGCCTAGGCGTGTCAGGCGTAAGAAGTCCGACCAGCCGGGAGACGCGGAGGGCATCCGCGACGTCGTCCGGCGCACGGACGCGAATCCGCAGCTGGTCAGGACGGCCAGATTCCTCAGGGGACTTATCCCCGGCGGTGAGCCGGACACGTCCGAGATGCCCGAGCCGATGCAGCGACTGGTCGAGGAGGTCCAGCCCGAGGGCCCGAGCGCGATGCGCGAGATCGGCAAGGGCGCGCTGCAGGCCTGGCAGGCGCTCTCGGAGGCGCAGAGGCGCCGCCGCGGCAACGCCGATGTGGCGATCCTCTTCACCGACCTGGTGGGCTTCTCCGACTGGGCGCTCGAGGCAGGCGACGAGGCCGCTCTCGAGGTCCTGCGCCTGGTCGGCGATGCCGAGCAGAAGGCGATCTCATCCAACAAGGGCGCCGTGGTGAAGCGGCTCGGCGACGGCGCGATGGCGGTCTTCGGTGGCGCCGAGGAGGCGGTCGAGGCCGCGCTCGAGTCCCAGCGGGCCATCTCGAGGATCGAGGTCGATGACTACCGGCCGGAGCAACGGGCGGGCGTCCACCGCGGCAAGCCGCGCAAGGTGAAAGGCGACTTCCTCGGCGTGGACGTCAATATCGCCGCCCGGGTCGGCGATTGCGCCAAGGGCGGCGAGGTCCTGATCTCGCAGCCGGTGCGCGAGGAGCTCGACGGCCGTCGCTTCAAGTTCGGCTCGGAGCGGACGCTCGACGCGCCGGGTGCCCCGGCCGACCTCACCGTCAGCTCGGTGAAGCGCCGCCGCGGGCGCTGATCGTCGCCTTTCTTCGGCGTATCCGAAGAAAGGCGCCAAATCGCCGCTTCTCGTCCAAAGCGCTACTCCGACAGCCCAGCGGCTTCGACGGCCTCGTCTCGTGTCCAGTATTGGCGGCCCCACGCGACCTTCCCGTCTCGGAGCGTCCAGAGCTCCGCGTAGGTCAGATCCGTCTCGACGCCGCTCAGCTTGGCCCGTCCGCTGACCCTGATGACCGCGATGACCT
>JBKPTM010000278.1:0-8496 GCA_046765935.1 Actinomycetota bacterium
CCCTCGAGGCGCGCCGCCTGCGCCTCGAACAGGAGGCCGCGGTCACCTACTGGCGCGACCGGGCCGACCAGGACCGCTAGCAGTCAGCTTGCGAAATGCTTGCGCTAGGATGGACTCATGAGTCCAGTCCTGACGCACACCCTGCTCGACCCGATCGCTGACACCTTCGAGCTCACCGAGACCGAGCTCGGGCGGCTCTTCGGCGTGAGCCGCCAGGCCGTCGGACAATGGCGAGAGCGCGGCGTCCCCTCGAACCGGATGGTGAAGGTGACGACAGTCGCGGCGATCGGCGACCTGCTCGGCCACCAGCTCAAGGCCGAGCGGATTCCCGGCATCGCCCGCCGGCCTGCAGACGCCTACGGCGGGCTCTCCATGCTCGAGATGATCGAGCGCAGCCGGGAGGACGAGCTGCTCAGGATGGTCCGGCGCTCGTTTGACTGGGCCTCCCCGGCCTGAATGCGCACCATCCGGCGTGGAGGGCCGTACCTGAGGGTGGCCGACCCGGACTGGGACGACCCGCTCGACGGCCGGTACGCCGCGGAGCGCGGCGGGCGCTGGAACCCGCCCGAGTCCTTCCCGGTCGTCTATCTGACCTCCTCGGTTGCGGTCGCGCGCGCCTACGTCTTCCAGAAGCTCGAGGGACATCCCTACGGGCCCGAGGACCTGCGAGTCGGACCGATCCTGGTTCGCACCAACGTTCCCGAGGACCGCTATCTGAACGCCGTCACCGAAGCCGGACTGCGGGATCTCGGCCTGCCGAGGACCTATCCGCTCGACAGCCGGGGCAAGCTGGTCCGATGGCGGCGCTGCCAGCCGATCGGGCGGCGAGCCTGGAAAGCGGGGCTTCCCGGGGTGGCCTCCCGTTCGGCGAGGGCCGCGGGCGAGGAGCTCGCGTACTTCGGGAGGCGCAAGCTCCGGCGAGGCGCGATCCGCTCGTTCCAGGAGTGGTTCTGGTCCGAGCCACCGGGTTAGTGACGCGGGCTCGCTTCGCTAACAATGCGAGCGATGAGCGAGCAGCGTCACCCGGGTGGACTCTCCGGTAAGGAGGCCGCGAAGCGGCTGCGCAAGCTCGGCCCGGTCGAGGACCGCTCGAGCCGCTCGGTGGCGAGCATCGTCGCGGGCAACGTCTTCACCTTCTTCAACCTGATCATCGGAGTCTTCTTCGTGATCATGCTGGCGCTCGGCCTCTTCGCCGATGCGCTCTTCGGCTTCATCGCGGTGATCAACAGCTACATCGGGATCCGCCAGGAGCTGAAGGCGAAGGAGACCCTCGACAGCCTGGCCCTGCTCGTCGCTCCCAGGGCCAAGGCGGTCCGCGATGGGGCGCTGGTGGAGCTGCGCGCCGACGAGGTCGTGCCGGGCGACTGGATCCGGGTCGAGCCGGGCGATCAGCTGGTCGCGGACGGCGAGGTGACCGAGAGCCGCGGGCTCACCCTCGACGAGTCGATGCTCACGGGCGAGGCCGACGGGGTCCGCAAGCGGAGCGGCCAGCGGGCGCTCTCGGGCTCCTTCTGCATCACGGGCTCGGGCTACTACGAGGTCGACGCCGTGCGCGAGGACAGCTACGCCGAGAAGGTCGCGGGCGAGGCACGCACCTTCCGCCACCCGCCCTCGCCGCTCCAGGACGAGGTCAACCTGGTCCTCAAGGCGAGCACCTGGTTGATGATCCCGCTCGCGATCGTCCTGATCTTCGCGCTGCAGGCGCGCAGCGAACCGCTGCACGACGCCGCGCAGACCGCCACGGCCGGCCTGGTCACACTGATCCCAGAGGGGCTGGTTCTGCTGATGAGCGTCACGCTCGCGGTCGCTGCGGTTCGACTGGCCCGGATGGACACCCTGGTCCAGCAGATGAGCGCGCCCGAGGCCCTCGCCGCAGTCGACACGATCTGCGTCGACAAGACCGGGACCCTGACCACCGGCGAGCTCGATCTCGTGGCGGTGGACGTCGCAGATGAGGCGCAGGCGAGCGCGACCCAGCAGGCTCTTGCCCGCTTCGCCGCCAGCTCCGGTGAGCGCAACCGGACGCTCGAGGCGATCGCCGAGTCATATGCCGCGACCGGGGAACGGGTGCGGGCCGAGGTCCCGTTCTCTTCGGAGTGGAAGTGGAGCGGGCTCACCCTCGGCCGCGGAGAGACCTACGTCCTCGGCGCGCCCGACGTGCTGATGGCGCGGGGCTCGCTGGCCCTGCCGGCGAACCTCCAGCACAGCCTCGAGCAGCACACCCGGGGCGGGAGGCGAGTGGTCGCCTTCGGCCGGGCATCCGGCGGCCTCCCCGACAACCCGTACTCGGACCCGCCGCCGGCCGTCACGCCACTCGCCCTGATCGTGCTCGAGGAGACGCTGCGGCCCGACGCTCGGGAGACAATCGCCTACATGCGCGACCAGGAGATGGACCTGAAGCTGATCTCCGGCGACGCGCCGCAGACGGTGACGGCCGTCGCCTCCGCTGTCGGCGTCCCGTCAGGCGCCGGAGTCGTGACCGGCGATCAGCTCCCCGAGGAGAAGACCGAGCTCGGCCGGATCGCGGAGGAGAACACGATCTTCTGCCGGATCCGGCCGGAGCAGAAGAAGGCCCTCGTGTCAGCGCTCGCGGAGCGCGGCCGGTTCGTGGCGATGATCGGCGACGGCGTCAACGACGTGCCGGCTCTGAAGCGCGCGCGGATGGCGGTCGCGATGGGTTCCGGCAGCCAGATCACCAAGGGGATCGCCGACATCGTCCTGCTCAAGGACGAGTTCTCGCGGCTGCCGCGAGCGGTCTCCGAGGGCCGGCGGATCGCGCGGAACATCCATCGCCTCGGGCGGCTCTACGTGACCAAGACCATCTACGCGGCGGCCCTCATCGTGCTGGTGGCCATCCCCGGCTGGGCGTTCCCCTTCCTCCCCCGGCAGCTGACCCTGGCCGCCTTCCTCACCATCGGGATCCCGTCCTTCGTGCTCGCCCTGGCACCGAGCGACGGGCCGCTCTACAGGGGCCGGCTGCTGCGGGCGCTCGCCGCCTTCGCCGTACCGGCCGGGCTGGCGATCGCAGCCGCTTCCCTGGCGAGCTTCTTCCTGGTCGACACCGTCTTCGGTGGCTCGCTCGAGGCGGGCCGGACGGCGGCCACGACCACGCTGGTGGTGCTCGGCCTCTGCTTCATCCTGCTGCTCGAGCGCGGCCCGGGTCGCGAGCACATCGCGATCCAGAGCTACATGCTCGCCCTGGTCGCGGCTCTCGGCGCCCTCTACGCGCTGGCGCTCGCCGTGCCCGTCGCGCGCGAGTTCTTCGACCTCACCCCGATGGGCGGCGGCCAGCTCTTCCTGGCGCTGCTGTCCGCCGCGGCGGGCCTGGTGCTGGCGAGCGTGGTCTGGCGCGTCCCGGTGATCGAGCAGCTCGAGGACCGACCGCCGCGTCCCGACGACGCGCCGACCGGTCCGGTCACGGCTCAGCTGTCGACGGCGCCAGGGCCTGTGCCCCGCACGCGGACTTCGGGGCAGAGCTGATGGCCAGCTCCGGACAGGGCACCGAGCGGCGCACCAAGATCGTCGCGACCGTCGGCCCGGCGAGCAGGGAGCCGGAGGTGCTCCGCCAGCTGCTCGACGCCGGAGTCGACGTCTTCCGGCTCAACTTCGCCCACGGTACCCCCGACGAGCACGCCGAGACGGTGCGTCATATCCGGGAGACGAGCGCGGAGGCCGGCCGCGAGGTCGGCATCCTCGGCGACCTGCCGGGCCCCAAGCTCCGCCTCGGCGACCTCGAGGGGGACGTGGCGGTACTCCACTCCGGCTCCACGGTGACCATGCGGGGAGAGACGAACGGGACGCCGGGAAATCCGGAGCTCCTCACCGTGCAGTGGGAGGGCTTCGCGAAGGCTGTCCATGTGGGCGATCCCGTCTTCCTGGCGGACGGCCGGGTTCGGATGCGCGTCGTCTCGGTCGCCGGAAACGAGGTGGTCTGCGAGATCGAGGCGGGCGGCGCCGTGAGCTCCCACCAGGGGGTGAACCTGCCCGGCGCGGATACGGAACTGCCGGATACGCGGGTCTCGGATGAGCCCTGGATCGACTTCGCCTGCGAGAACGGAGTCGACCTCCTCGCGGTGTCGTTCGTCCGCCGGCCGTCCGACCTGGAGAAGGTCGAGGCCCGGTTGAAGGAACGCGGCGCGGACATCCCGTTGATCGCGAAGATCGAGAAGCCGCAGGCGGCCGAGCGTGCGGAGGAGATCATCGAGGAGGCGGACAGCGGGATCATGATCGCCCGCGGCGACCTCGGCGTCGAGCTGCCGATCGAGGAGGTGCCGGGTGCGCAGAAGCGTCTGATCGCGCTGGCGGGGCGCGCCTCGAAACCGGCCATCACCGCGACGCAGATGCTGGCGACGATGGTGCGCGCCTCGCGCCCGACCCGGGCGGAGGTGACCGACGTCGCCAACGCGATCTACGACGGGTCGGACGCCGTGATGCTCTCCGAGGAGACGGCGATCGGGGACTACCCGGTCGAGGCCGTGCGGGTGATGGACCGGATCGCCCGCGTCACCGAGCCGCGCCTCAAATATGGCGAGCTGGTCTTCACCCGGGTCGAGGAGCACGAGCACGACATCGCGGAGACCGTTGCCCAGGTCGCGGTCGCGGCCTGCTACCGGCTCGGGCTGAAGGCGATCGTGTGCCCCACCAACTCGGGCCGGACCGCAAGGTTGATCTCCGCGCATCGCCCACGGGTGCCGGTGCTCGCCGTCTCCCCTCGGCTCGAGACGGTGCGGCGGATGAACCTCCTCTTCGGGATCAGCTCGACCCAGGCTGAGGACTGGACGAGCATCCGCAAGCTGCTCGATGACTGCGCGACCCTCGTCCGGGAGGAGGGGATCGCGGAGTCCGGCGACCTGATCGCGGTCACGGCCGGGCTCCCGGCACAGGAGATGGGCACCAATCTCTTCGAGATCCACCGCGTGCCATAGGGCAGCGGGGTGCTCGGCAGGAGCACCCCGCCGCAGATGATCAGCTGAGAGCGTCTCGTGCCTGAGCCGTGTCGCCGAAGAACTCGGCGCTCATCAGCTTGCCGTCGTTGACCTTGTAGAGCCAGACCGAGTGGCCGCTGAGCTCCTTGCCGGCCTTGGTCTTGCCGACTCCCTCGACGGTGACGATCACGGTTTCGCCGTCGTCGGCCTCGAGGAACGAGGTCGGCTCCGGATCCACCGATTCGAAGTTCGAGAGGAACTTCTGAATCATCTCCTTGAAACCCTCGGGGCCCTTATAGGTGCCACCCCAGGGCAGGGTCTCGGGCAGTGTGATCTGGGCGTTCTCGTCCGTCGTCGAAACGGCTCCGTCGAGGTCGCCCTTCGCGAAATCGCTCCACCGCTCCTTGACGGCGTCTGCGTTCTCACCCATATGAATCCTCCTCCGTGCGGTGCCCCCCGCACAGATGACCGTAGCCCCTCCCCGTCCGGCCGACAAGGGCAGGAGCAGGGACAGAGATGCCGAACTCCGGGCGGATGGCCCACCCGATCGGCTCACTCGGCGGCAGCCTCTTCGACCTCCACCTGGGGATCGACGAGAAGATCCTCCGCTCGCTGCTCGTCTTCGTCTTCCTGGCGATCGCGCTGCGGCTCGGGGGGAAGCGAGAGCTGGCGCAGATCAACGTGCTCGACCTGGCGGTGCTCCTCCTCGCCTCCAACGCGCTTCAGAACGCGCTGATCGGCAACGACAGCACGGTCACGGGCGGGGTGATCGGCGCCGGAACGCTGTTCGTCGCGAACTACCTGTTCGTCCGCGTCACCTACCGCAACGCGAGAGTGCGGCGGATTCTCGAGGGGCGGCCGCGGGTGCTGCTGCGGAACGGGAAGCTCGACCGCAAGGCGATGGCCAAGGAGGCGATCACGGAGGAGGAGCTCGTGGACCAGCTGCTCGACAAGGGGATGTCGAGCTTCGACCAGGTCGGGCTGATCATCCTCGAGACCAACGGCAAACTGGTCTTCCTGACGCCGGCGCAGGCCAAGCGCCTGCGCCCCAACATGCTCGCCGTCGAGGGCGCGACCTAGTCGCCGGGCGGATAGTCGCCGGGCGCGGGCCGCTCGGCCCGGGGGTCTCGCCCGGGCAGCACGAACTGGGTGACGATCAGGTTGGCAACGGGCTTCTCGCCGTTGCGGATCTTCGCCTCGATCACGGCAGTGCTCCGGCCCACATGGAGGGGACGGGCCTCGCAGATCAGCTCGTCGCCGAGGACGCCGGCGGCGAAGACGTTCAGCTTCAGCTCGATCGTCGTGAAGTCGTGATTGGGCGGCAGGTTCCGGAAGGTGGCCCAGGCGGCCACGGAGTCCCCGAAGGCGGTCCAGACACCGCCGTGGACGAAGCCGCCCGGATGGAGATGACGCTTGTCGACGACCATGCGGCCGGTCGCGACCTCGTCGGTGATCTCGAGCGGCTCGATCGCCATGTCGCCCGGAAAGGTCCCGGGCAGCCACTGCTTGATGTTCTCGGCGGTGATCTCCGCGTTCACAATCGCGGCAGTATCGCTGACCGCAATCGGCGTGGCCCGTCAGAGATCCGCGAGGGCGTAGAAGAAGGCCTCTGAGAAGGTCGGGTACGGCTGGATCGTCTGCCGCAGGGTCTCGACCGGGACCTCGGCCTTGATGGCGAGGGTCGCCTGCTGCAGCCACTCGCCGGCCTCCGGACCGACCGCGTGTGCCCCGATCAGCTTCTCGCCGTCGGAGACGAGGGTGAGAAATCCCGGGTGCTTGTCGTACTCGCGGCTGTAGGTCGAGGTGCGCGAGATCGACTCGAGCTGGGCGGTGCCCGAGGCCGGACCGTCCTGCTCGCCGACCGCCGCAACCTGGGGGTCGGTGAAGATCACGCGGGGCACCGCGCGGTAGTCGGCGGTGACGTCGCGGCCCAGGATGTCGGCGGCCGCGACTCGGCCCTGGTACTTGCCGACATGGGTGAACGGCCAAAGCCCGGTGACGTCGCCGATCGCCCAGACTCCCTCGGCCGCGCGCATCCGCTCGTCCACCTGGATCCCCTTGGCGGCGGCGTCCGGGTCGATCCCGGCGGTGTCGAGCCCGAAGCCCTGGACCCGCGGCTTGCGCCCGGTGGCGACGAGCAGCTCGTCTCCGCGGAGCTCCGATCCGTCCTCGAAGGTGAGCGAGTAGCCGCCTCCACGCCGGTCGGCCGAGCTCGCCTTGGCGCCTAGCCGCAGCTCTATTCCCTCCCCGCTGAGCGCCTCTTCGAGGGCCTCGCCGACCGCCGGGGCCTCGTTGGGCAGGAGGCGCTCCTCGCCTTCCGCGATCGCAACCGAGGCGCCCAGGCGGGACAGCGCCTGGCCGAGCTCGACGCCGACAGGGCCGCCGCCCAGCACGATCAGGCGCCGCGGGATCTCGCGGAGCGAGGTGGCCTCGCGGTTCGTCCAAACTCCGTCGAGCTCATCGAGGCCATCTACCGGGGGGATCACCGGGTCCGATCCGGTCGCGATCACCAGCCGCTCCGTCTCGAGCAGCTTGCCGTCGATCTCCACCTCGTGAGCTCCGTTGATGCGGGCTTCGCCACGGCGAAGCTCGACCCCGCTGTCGGTCAGGTTCCCGGCCTGATGTGAGTCGTCCCAGTCGGAGACTTGGAAGTTCCGCCAGGCAAGCGCCTCCCTCACGTTGATCGGCCCCGAGATCGCCTCGCGGGCGCCGGGCGCCTGCCTCGCCTCGGAGAGGACCTCGCCGGGCCGGAGCAGCGTCTTCGAGGGAACGCAGGCCCAGTAGCCGCACTCCCCCGCCACCAGCTCCCGCTCGCAGCAGGCGACCCTCATGCCCGCTGCGGCCAGATCCTCGGCGCAGACCTCTCCGGCGACCCCTGCGCCGATCACGATCGCGTCGTATCGCTCAGCCATTGCGTCCAAAGTCCCCGAAGGGCTCGTCGCGCTCGCGGACGGCCTCCTTGAAGCCGGCCTCGGCGGCTCGGCGCTGGAAGGCGAAGCCCTCCGGAGTGTGGCGGGCGATGCCATCGAAGAAGACGCCGAGCTCCTGGGTCGCCTGGAGGCCCTGGGCGTAGAGCGCCTGGTTGACCAGGAGCTTGTGCATGACGAGCTGGTTGATCGGAACCCGGGCGATCCGCTCGAGCAACGCCTCGAAACGCTCATCCAGCTCGGAGGCGGGGGCCGCTTCGGCGGCGAGACCCCACTCGACCGCGGTGGTGCCGTCGATCGAGTCTCCGGTGAGGAGCAGTCGCTTCGCGCGGGCCGGGCCGACCCGGAACGCCCAGAGCGCACTCGTCGGGACGCCCCAGACCCGGGCGGGCGGGTAGCCGATCTTGGCGCGGTCCTCGGCGACGATCAGATCGGAGCAGAGGGCCATGTCCGTGCCGCCCGCGACGCAGTAGCCGTGCACCTTCGTGACGGTCGGCTTGTCGGAGTGGAAGAGGCTCATGAAGCCGCGCAGGTTGCGGCTCATCATCTGGTAGTCGGTGACCGGGTCCCAGGTGCCGTCCGGGTCGTGGTTGCGCGCGACGACCATCGGGTCGATTGGTGTGCCCTCCTCCGCGGGGGCCTCC
>JBKPTM010000279.1:0-5544 GCA_046765935.1 Actinomycetota bacterium
CTCGAGGCCCTGCGCGGCGCCCTCGACGACCTCGAGGAGCGCTTCGGCCCCGACCCGGAGGGGTGGCGCTGGGGCCGCGTCCACGCGCTCGAGTTCCCGCATGCCCTGGGGGCCGGTCATCCCGCGGCGGAATGGGTCTTCAACCGCACGCTTCACCCCGGCGGTGCGCAGGAGACGGTCGCGCAGATCGCCTACAACCCGACCGATCCGTATCACGCCATCTGGGCTCCGAGCTGGCGGATGGTCGCGGACCCGGCGGCGCCTGAGCGCTCCCAGTGGCAGGCCTTCACGGGCCAGTCCGGGCACGCCTGGAGCAGCCACTACGACGACCTGCAACCCCGCTGGGAGGCCGGGACGATGCAGCCGATGGCGGGCGAGGGCCCATTCGACACGCTGGTGCTCTCCGCCGACGGCACCCCCTGATGCCGTCGCGGCGCGACCAGATCAAGCTCACCGACTCCGAGCGAAGCGACCTGATCGAGAGCGAGCGCATCGTGGTCGTCTCCTCGCTCGGTCCCCGCGGATGGCCGCATGCGATGCCGCTCTGGTACGTCCCGCGCGATGGAGAGATCTGGGTCTGGACCTACGCGAAGTCCCAGAAGGTGAAGAACCTCGAGCGCGATCCGCGGGCCACGCTCCTGATCGAGACCGGGACCGAGTACAGCGAGCTGCGCGGGGTTCAGATCGAGGCCGAGGCCGAGCTGATCAGGGATCTCGAGCCGGTGGTCGAGTTCGCCAAGGAGCTCACCATTCGCTACAGCGAGGGGATCGAGTCGGTCGAGGGCGACGCCGCCGCCGGCCTGCGGGCGCAGGCCCCGAAGAGGGTCGCGATTCACTTCCACCCCACGCGCGTGGCGAGCTGGGACCACAGCAAACTCGGCGGCGTCTACTAACCCGCTACCGACTAATGGGCGTTTTCCTGCACCTCATCAATTTCGAGGAGGTTTTCGCCTGGAAGCTGGCAGAATCCCCGCGCCAATCCGGATGAATCTCTGAAGGGGGACTCAATGCGAAGGATCGCAATTGCTCTCACCGTCATGGCGACGATGCTGCTCGCCGCGAGCGGTGCGCGTGCCGCCGTGCTCACTGAAAGCGGCGGGATCATCTACTACGTCGCCGACCAGGGCGAGAGGAACGACGTCCAGGTGGGGGTCGACTCCATCCTCGGCGGCACGGTGCCCGTCTACAGCTTCAAGGACGCCGACGCCAACCCCATCCGGATCGGCGGAGGCCCCTGCGAGCTGATCAACGGCGTCGGGATGTGCAGGCAGCCCTTCGTAGCCAGCTTCCTCATCGACGCGCGCGATCGGGACGACACGGTCACGGTCTCGAGCGCCGGCACCAATGGGGTGTCCCCACTGAGGGTCGGCGCCGTGATTATCGGTGGCCGAGGAGTCGACGTCCTGACTGGTGGGCTCGGCAACGACATCCTCAAGGGCAACGATGGTCGGGACTCGCTGCGCGGCCGCGAGGGCGCCGACGTCTACAAGGCCGGGCGCGGGCGCGACACGCTCCAGACGCTGGACGGACGGCGAGACGTGTTCATTTCCTGCGGCGACGGCTCGGGCGACGTGCTCCGGAAGGACAAGGTCGATCCCTCCGGCAGGCACTGCGAGCACTCCAACCACAAGAACATCTCAAAGCCGTAGCGGTCACCAGGCCGCTCCACCCTGAGCGAGGGGCGAAGCCCCGCGCGGTTGTGTGGGGCGGCCGCCTGTGACCGCGGCTCGATGGCGAAGCCGTTAACCGACTCCTGGCGTCCTTGCGCTGCTGGGTCCTCACGGCTTAGTAGCTAGCCTGCGGCCGAATGGAAACCTTGAAGGGGTTGATCCTCTCCGGGGGAGCTGGGACCCGGCTGCGGCCGATCACCCACACCTCCGCCAAGCAGCTCGTCCCGGTGGCGAACAAACCCGTGCTCTTCTACGGGATCGAGGCGCTGGTCGAGGCGGGGATCCGGGAGATCGGAGTGATCATCGCGCCGGAGACGGGCGAGGAGATCAAGCTGGCCGCCGGCGACGGCTCCCAGTTCGGTGCGTCGATCACCTACATCGAGCAGGAGGCTCCGCTCGGGCTGGCCCACGCCCTGCTCACCGCCGAGGAGTTCCTGGGGCAGAGCCCCTTCGTGATGTACCTGGGGGACAACCTGCTCCGCAACGGCATCACGGACCTCGTCGAGGTCTTCCGCAGCTCCGAGCCCGATGCACTGATCCTGCTCACCCGCGTTGACGATCCCTCGTCCTACGGCGTGGCCGAGCTGAACGGCGATCGCGTCGTCCGCTTGGTGGAGAAGCCGAAGGACCCACCGAGCGACCTGGCGCTGGTCGGCGTCTACATGTTCACCCCGTCGATCTTCGAGGCGGCCCATTCGATCGAGCCTTCGGGCCGAGGCGAGCTCGAGATCACTGACGCGATCGACACCCTGATCGAGCGCGAGCGTCGCGTCGAGCCGCACATCGTCAAGGGCTGGTGGAAGGACACGGGGAAGCTCGAGGACATGCTGGAGGCCAATCGACTCGTACTCGAGGACATCGAGCCGCAGATCGAGGGCGAACTGGACGCAGAGTCGCGGGTCGAGGGGCGGGTCGTGATCGAGAAGGGGGCGGCCCTCGAGCGGACGGTTGTCCGGGGCCCGGCCATCATCGGTGCCGGGACGCGCCTGACCGATTCCTACATCGGTCCGTACACGGCCATCGACCATGACGTCGTGATCACCGGCTCAGAGGTCGAGCATTCGATCGTCCTCTCCGGCTCGAGCATCCGCAACCTGCACGCGCGAATGGAGGCCAGCCTCCTGGGGAAGAACGTCAGCCTCTCTCGCAGCGAGGGTATGCCGAAGACACTTCGCTTCCTGGTGGGCGATAACGCGAACATCTCGATCCCATGAAGGTCCTGGTCACCGGGGCCAACGGGATGCTGGGTCACGACGTCGTTCGCGTCGCCGGTGATATGCGCCATCAGGTGATCGCAGTCGGTCACGAGGATCTCGACGTCACCGACCCCGCCAAGGTCGAGCGGGTGATCACAAAGGAGCGGCCCGGCGCCGTGATCAACTGCGCGGCCTGGACCAACGTCGACGGCGCCGAGGAATCCGAGCATGACGCGTCGCTGGTCAACTCGCAGGGCGCGGGCTTCGTCGCGGACGCGGCGGCAAAGGTCCACGCCAAGGTCATCTATCCGTCGACCGACTACGTCTTCAACGGCGAGGGCGGCCCCTACGGCGAGTCCGACGACCCCGATCCGATCAACGCCTACGGCCGCACCAAGCTCGCCGGCGAACGGGCCACCGCGCTGGTCAACGGGCAGAGCTTCATCGTCCGCACCTCCTGGCTCTTCGGCCCTCACGGCGGCAACTTCGTCGAGACGATGCTCCGCCTCGGCCAGGGCGGCGGGCCGGTGGTCGTGGTCCACGATCAGGTCGGCTCTCCGACGTACACGGGTCACCTCGCCGTAGGGATCCTGCGGCTGGTGGACAGCGCCGCCTACGGCATCCACCACATGGCCGGCGAGGGCAGCTGTTCCTGGTACGAGTTCGCCATGGAGATCTTCCGCCAGTCGGAGGTGGTCACCCGGGTGATGGCCTCGACGACCGACATGATGGAGCGCCCGGCGAAGCGCCCCGCCAACTCGGTCCTGATCAGCCGCCGCTCAACGCCGATCAAGTTGCCGCCGTGGCAGCGTGGACTCTCGGATTACCTGGCGCGGCAAGGTCAGGCTGAGGCTGAGGAGCCGCGCCGCCAGCGCTCGAGCGCCTCGAAGCGGCAGCCGGTGCTCAACTGGACTCGGCGGGAGCGCGAGGAGCGCCAGGCCGACGGCGAGGAGATCACGGGAGAGAGCGAGCTGCCCCTCGAGGAAGTGACCTGGGAGGACGGATCCGACGGAGCGGACGAGGGAGCCGACGCGGCATGAGGCTCCTGGTCGCCGGCGGGGCCGGCTTCATCGGCTCCAACTACGTTCGCCTTCGGCTCGCCGAGCACCCCGACGACACGATCGTCGTGCTCGACAAGCTCACCTACGCCGGCCGGCGAGAGAACCTGGACGGCCTCCAGCGCTGGGAGCTCGTCGATGCCGACATCGCCGACCGTGAGGCGGCCCGTGCGGCGATGGAGGGCTGTGACGCAGTCGTCAACTTCGCCGCGGAGACCCACGTCGACCGCTCGATCGAAGCACCGGGCGAGTTCATCACCACCGACGTCTTCGGGACCTACGTGCTGCTCGAGGCCGCGCGGGACGCCGGTGTCCGTTACCTCCAGTTCTCGACGGATGAGGTCTACGGCGACTTCGAGCTGGGCTCGGCGACGGAGGAGTCGCCCCTGGCCCCGTCCTCGCCGTACTCGGCCTCGAAGGCCGGCGGGGACCTGATGGTCTGGGCCTTCGCCCGCACATACGGCGCCGAGGCGCTGATCATGCGCGCGTCCAACAACTACGGGCCGTATCAGTACCCGGAGAAGCTGATTCCACTCTGCATCCTCAACGCCCTGGCCGGCGATCCGCTGCCCGTCTACGGCGACGGGATGCAGGTCCGCAACTGGCTCTACGTGGAGGACTGCTGCACTGCAGTGGACGCGGTACTCGAGAGCGGTGAGCCGGGGCACGTCTACAACGTCGGCGGTCCGGACGAGCTTCCGAACATCGAGGTGGTCAGGCGCATCCTCGCCCTCACCGACCGCGACGAATCGCTGATCGAGTACGTCAAGGACCGCCCGGGGCACGATCGCCGCTACTCGCTCTCGGCGGCGCGCCTGGAGGCGCTCGGCTGGAAGGCAGCCGTCGGTTTCGATGAAGGGATCGAGCGCACGGTCACCTGGTACCGGGACAACGAGTGGTGGTGGGAGCCGATCCGCTCCGGCGAGTACCGGGAGTACTACGAGAGGCAGTACGGCAAGGCGCTGGGCGCCGGCTCCTCCGCTGACGCGTCCGGGGCCGGCTCGTGAGCTTCCGTCGGCTGCCGACCGAGATCGACGGCGTCGTGCTGGTGGAGCCCGACGTCCACGGCGACGAGCGCGGCTTCTTCGTCGAGACCTTCCGCGCCAACGAGCTGCGCGAGCTCGGCATCGAGGCCGAGTTCGTCCAGGAGAACCACAGCCGCTCCGCCGAACGGGTCCTGCGGGGCATCCACATGCAGCGTGGTCAGGCGAAGCTGGTTCGCTGCGCCAGGGGCGCCATCTTCGACGTCGCCGTCGACCTCCGCCCCGACTCTCCGACGTATCGTCGCTGGGAGGGCTACGAGCTCGACGACGTCACCCACCGCCAGCTCTTCATCCCCGACGGCTTCGGGCACGGCTTCTGCGTGCTCTCCGAGGAGGCCGACGTGCTCTACCGGGTCTCGACCTACTACGACCCCGACCTCGAGACCGGCATCGCCTGGGATGACCCCGAGGTTGCGGTGCACTGGCCCGTCTCCGACCCGATCCTCTCGGATCGAGACCGGGCCGCCCCGCGGCTCGCTGAGGTCGCCTGAGCGACGAAGATCACGCGCTCTCTGCCTGAGCCCGATGAGTTTTCCGGTCACAAGGCGTCGTAGTGATACGTCGTACTGAGTGACCG
>JBKPTM010000280.1:0-2033 GCA_046765935.1 Actinomycetota bacterium
GTACGCGCCCGAACTGATCGTCGGGTTGGCGAGGCTCGAAGGGCGTCCGCTCGGGATAGTCGCGAACAACCCCGCGGTGAAGGGCGGCGTGCTGTTCGTCGACTCCGCCGACAAGGCGGCGCGCTTCATCGTGAGCTGCAACGCCTTCAACGTGCCCCTGCTCTTCCTGGCCGACGTGCCTGGGTTCATGATCGGCAAGGAGGTCGAGCGGCAGGGCATCATCCGCCACGGCGCGAAGATGATCAGCGCCGTCTCGGAGGCGACCGTACCGAAGATCTCGGTGATCATCCGCAAGGCCTACGGCGCCGGGCTCTACGCGATGGCGGGGCCGGCCTTCGAGCCGGACTCGTGCCTGGCATTCCCGCAGGCGCAGATCGCGGTGATGGGGCCGGAGGCCGCGATCAACGCCGTCTTCTTCAACCAGATCCAGGAGATCGAGGATCCGGCCGAGCGCGAGCGCTTCGTAAAGGAGAAGCGCGAGGAGTACGCCGAGGACATCGACATCCTCCACCTCGCCTCGGAGCTGGTGGTCGACGCCGTGATCCAGCCGGACGAGCTACGAGCGGAGCTCGTCGGTCGCTACGCGCTGGCCGCGCGGAAGGACCGCCGCTTCGCCGAGCGCCGAAATCCGGTCACGCCCGCGTAGGCGTCGCTTCGGAAACGGGACGAGCGACTCGCTCTCTTCGTCCCAGAGCTTCAGCCGGAAGTTCTCGACGCTGCTGCGGAGAGTGACCACCGGCGTCTGACGGAACATCGGGTGCGACTCGTGCGCGGCCCGCAGGTGATAGTTCGGGATCTTCGCGCTCAGGTGGTGGACGTGGTGGTAGTTGGCGTTGCCGACGACCCAGGCCAGCGCGCTGGGCAGCTGGAGGTAGGAGCTGCCCTGCAGGGCGGCGAGCTCGAACCTCCAGTCGCCGGGCGCCTGGTAGTAGGTGTCCTCGTACTGGTGCTGGATGTAGAGCATCCAGGCTGCGATCGCCCCGCCGGCGATCAGGGTCGTGCCCTGGATCAGCAGGAAGGTCCCCCAGCCGACCAGCGCGCTCCAGCCCACGACCCAGGCGACGAGCGCGAGGTTCGCCAGCACGACGCTGAGCAGGATCCTCGGCGTCATGCCCCTCTGCGGGAATCGGCGCTCGAACAGGAAGACGAGGCTGGGACCGACAAGCAGCATCAGGGCCGGGTTGCGGTAGAGGCGGTAGCCGAAGCGCCGCAGAGGAGACGCGCTCTCGTACTCGGCCAGGGTCAGCGTGTTGATCTCGCCGATGCCGCGATGGTCGAGGTCGCCGGTGTGCGCGTGGTGGATGGCGTGCTGGCGCTGCCACCAGCGGTACGGGGTGAAGAGCAGGAAGCCGAGGAAGTGACCCCAGCGGCTATTCGCCTGTCGCGACTCGAAGAGCGAGTTGTGGGTGAGGTCGTGGAAGAGCGAGTACATGCGGGTGAGGAAGACGGTCGCCGCGAGGCCGAGGGCGATCCCGACCGGCGCGCTCGGCTGGATCAGGGCCGCGAGCACCCAGATCGCGAGGTACGGCACGACGACGCTCGCGATCTGTCCCAGGCTGCGGCGGCGGTCGACCGCCAGGAACGGGGCGAGGTCCTGCTTCCAGGACGCGCGGGATGGAATCTCCGCGGTGTTCACGCCCCTCCCTACGGGCGCGCGTCCGGGATGGATCAGAGTCGGGCGGCGAGCTCCGTGAAGTAGTCCAGCGCAGAGGGGTTGGCGAGGGAGTCGCGGCTCGCCGCCTTCTCCGGTGCCTCGCCCATCAGGATCCGCTTGACCGGCACCTCGAGGACCTTGCCGCTCAGGGTGCGGGGGACCTCCTTGATCTGGAAGATCTCGTTGGGGACATGGCGCGGGGAGCACTGCTCGCGGATCCGGCGCTTGATCTCGGCCCGCAGGTCGTCGTCGAGCTCGACTCCGTCCTCCAGGACGACGAAGAGGGGCATCCAGCCCTCCGTTCCCTCGCGCGGGACGTCGACGACCAGTGCGTCGAGGACCCGGGGGACGGCGGCCACCGCGCGATAGATCTCGGCCG
>JBKPTM010000281.1:0-5793 GCA_046765935.1 Actinomycetota bacterium
CCTCGATGGCGTCCATCTGGTCGGCGGTCTCGCGATACGGGAAGGCCGCCTCGAAGGTGAGCTGCATCTCCCCGTCCGGGGAGAAGGTGTGCCCCTTGCGGACCTGGCGCTCGGCGTAGAGGTTGATCAGATCGCCGGCCATCGCCTGGGCGGCGCGGCGCGCCCGCGACTTCATGTTCTGCCAGCGCTTGCCGCCGAGCGGGCTGAGCGCGGGCTCATCGCCGTCGGCGCCGATGTAGCGGCTGATCCGTGCCAGCTGGTCCGTGGGCGCGAAGACGCGATCTCCGCCGCGGTACTCGAGCTCGAGGTAGTCGCGGGTGACGCCCGCGAGGGTCTTGGTGTCGAAACCCGAGAAGCGGGCGACGCCGTGGTCCTCGTGGACGACGTAGTCGCCCACCCGCAGCTCGATCGCCGCGGCCAGCCTGGCTCGCGCGGAAACCGGCTGGGCCGCCCGGCGGCGGTGCACGAGCCGCCGCTGGGGAATGACGGCGAGCTGCAGCTCGGGCGAGAGGAAGCCCTCGCGCAGGCGCGCCTCCGCGAAGCTCACCGCCGGCTCCTCGGGAATGCGGTCCCCGAGGAAAGGCACGTCGAGGCGGCTGAGGTTGTACCGCGTGCGCTCGGCCTCGCCCCGGCCCTCGAAGGCGACCACGGTCCGGTAGCCGGAGCGGACGAGCTTCTCGAGCTCACCCTCCGCCTCGGCGAGCGTGCGCGACGGGAACTCCGCCCGCTGGGCGCGGAACGACTGCTCCTGACCGGCGTCGGCCCCAAGCGAGAGGCGCGCGCGCCGCCGGAGCGGCTCGTCGACGTCGGCATAGAACGGGCGGACGTCCGCCTCGTCGGCAGCGGCGGTGACGTCCTCCCAGAAGTCGCGCAGGGCGCCGGGGATCTCCTCCGCGGCGGCGATCACCACCAGGGCCTCGGCGGGGATCAGATCCAGCGCCGCCACGAAGTGCGCCGGATCGACCTCACCGCGATGCTCCGCCGAGAGCTCGGCCGCCGGCGCCAGCTCGACTCGGTCCGCCTCGCCAAGCGAGCGCTGAGTGAAGACCGAGAAGCGGCGCATCGACTCGATCTCGTCGCCGAACAGCTCGACGCGGATCGCCTGCTCCTCGGTCGCCGGGTAGACGTCGAGAATCCCGCCGCGAATCGCGAACTGGCCGCGCTCCTCGACCTGGTCGACGCGCTCGTAGCCGGCATCGGCGAGCAGCAGCGTCACGTCTTCGAGATCGACGCTCTCCCCGCGGTGCAGTGCCAGCGTCTCTGGACGAAGCGATGGGTCCGGCACCTTCTCCGCCAGGGCGATGGCGCTGGCGACGACCACGGCCGTGGGGTCGGAGAGCGCGTTCATCGCCGCGATCCGCAGCCCGGCAAGATGCGGAGGCGGGTCGAGATGGGACTCGAACGTGGTTCCCCGCGACGGATAGATGTGGACCGGGCGCGGGGCGAGGAACGCCTTCATGTCGCGCGCAAGATCACGAGCCGAGCGATCGTCCGCCGCGACGATCAGCGCCGGCCCGGGGGTTGATTCGTCTTCACCGCCGATCAGCGCGGCGAGCAGGTACGGGCGCATCGACGCCGAGACGTAGGCGTCGACGGTCCCGTCCGTCGCGGACACGGCGGATCGCAGCGCGAGCAGGCGCCGGTCCTCATTTGCGATCTGAAGCAGTGGTCGAAGGCTCATTTGCGTTTAGTTCTCTATCTGGGCACGACGAACGCCCGAATCGGCGATTCGGGTCGTATACGCAAGGGCTCCGCAGGAGCGCCGTTTTGGCCGGTGAGCCGGTCCTCAACCGAGCTTAGCGACGGGCCGCCCCGGCCTACGATGGGGCTTGACCGTGCCGCCGCTGCTCTCGATTGGAGTGCCCACCTACAACGGCGAGCGCTACCTCGCGGAGGCACTGGAGTCAGCGCTTCGGCAGGACTATCCGAATATCGAGGTGCTCGTCTCCGACACCGCCTCCACCGACTCGACGCCGGAGATCTGTCGCCGTTTCGAGTCCGACCCCCGTGTTCGCTACGAGCGGAGTCCCGAGACGACCTCACCCAGTGCGAACTTTCACAGGGTGCTCGAGATGGCCCAGGGGACCTACTTCACCTGGCTGGCCCACGACGATCTGCTGAGCAACCCGGCCTATGCCTCCACCCTCGTCGAGGCGCTGGAGGCGAACCCGGACGCGGTCCTCTGTGCATCCTCGGTGGAGGTCTTTCGCGACGACCCGGCCGAGCGCTTCGTGGTCTCCTATCCCGAGAGGGAGCGCCCGTGGAGAGTCGCGCGCCGCGGCCTGTTCCGGTGGCCGCAGGAGAACTGGGAGACCTTTCTCTATGGAATCTTCCGGCGAGACCCGCTGCAGCGGGTCTTTGTGCCGCATTGGACGTTCCCCGATTTCCTGCAGCGCCTCGGGTTTGCCGGGCGCTTCATCTTCGAGCCCGCCGCGCTCCGCCGGATCCGGCTGCACGAGGGATCCCTGGGCCGCACGCAACTCGCCAAGTCCGACTTCGAGCTGCTGCTTCGCGGGGTGAGGTTCAAGTGGATGCTGCTCCGGTTGGCCGCGACCTCTCCCGCTCCGCCGGGGGAACGCCTCCGATTGACCGCCATCGCCCTGCGCAACTTCCTCACCAACCACCTGGCCTGGGCCCACAGCGTGCGCAGCCAGATCCGCGACCAGGAGGCTGAGCTGGCGATCCTCTCCACCGCCGCGCGGGAGCGCGAGGCGCTGATCCGCAGGAGCGGCGGCGAACCGCCGGCGCACCTGCCGATCGAGCTGGCCGGACGTCCCCCGCAGCGCCTGGGTTGGTTTCGACGCCCCAACGTGCAGGACGCCGCCTACCTGCGGGAGCTAATCCGGCGCGTGGCCGAGGCGCGTCGCGTGTGCGACGAGCTGCTCGCCGTCCTTCAGACGTCACCCCCTCGACCCGGGTAGGTTGAGGCAGTGCCGACGCGGCGCGTCGTCATCGACCATCTCGTGATCGGGGTCTCGGACCTCGAGACGAGCCGGCGCTTCTACGCTCAGGCGCTCGAACCCCTCGGTTTCCGCGAGATCGGCTCCTCGGACGAGGGGCAGAGTGGGGTCTCGTTCGGTCTGGGCGACCTCGACGACTTCTCGATCTCGGAGAAGTACGAGCCGGGCGGCCAGATCCATATCGCCTTCGCGGCCGACACCAAGGAACAGGTCGACGCCTTCCACACCGCGGCCCTCGCCGCGGGGGGCACCGACAACGGAGCGCCCGGGCCGCGACCGGAGTACAGCCAGGGGTACTACGGCGCGTTCGTCCTCGACCCCGACGGTCATAACGTCGAGGCGGTCTTTCACGCCCCGCGGCCTGGCTAGCTGGTCCGGCGCATCAGTGCCGACTCGAAGCGGAAGGGCCGGTTGTTGTCATCGTCGATCAGGTCCAACGACTCGATCTCGAAGCGGTCCGAGAAGATCTCGCGGAGCTCGGCATCGGTGAAGCCGCAGCCCGTCTCAACGAGTGGTCCGGTCAGCAGGCCGAGCAGCTTCCCGAGCGCCCCGCCGTAGGTGGCGTCGAGGGCGACGGTGGGCCGGGTAGAGACGTGGTGGCAGATCAGATGGAAGTAGCCATCCGGGGCGAGCCGTTCCCAGACCAGTTGCTTGTAGTCCTCGAATCTGAAGACCGGCAGGTGGTGGAGCAGCCCGCGGTCGAAGATGAAGTCGTAGGGCTCGCCCGGCGGTTCGAGCTCGAAGACATCGCCCTCGATCCATTCGACCTCCACCCCGGCCTCGGCCTCCTTCCCCCGTGCCATCTCGAGCGCCGTGGGCGAGAGGTCGAGGGCGGTCACCTCAGACCCCCGGCCGGCCATGAAGACGGCGTTCACACCGTCTCCGCAACCGAGCTCAAGGACGGTCCTGGGCTCGAACTCAGGCCGATCGAAGAGCTCGACCAGAGCACCCACCGGGTTCTCGCTCTCCCATTGCAGTGGACCGAGCAGCTGGCGCTGCCTGGATGAGTAGATCGCTTCCCAGCCGAGCGACTTGCGCTTGAGTGCCTTCATCAGGGGCTCGGCGTACTCGGCCCCGGCGCCGGTGTGGAAGCCGTGGAGATCCTTGGCCGACACCGCCCGGACTTCCCGCTCGCCGAGGGTGCCGGCGAGGGCTTCCAGGTAGGGTTCCGCGTCCACGAGGCTCTGGACCGAGTTCGACCGGCCGAACTCGAGGAGGCGGCCGGCGAGCTCCGCGACCGTCATCGGGGAATTGTCACCAAGTGGCGCCCGGACTGGCGAGATAGGCGACCAGCTGCGCCGCCTCGGCCTTGGTCAGCGCGCCAACGTCATCCTTGCCGAGCCGGTTGCGGAGGATCCTGCCCATCACCTCGTCGGAGTAGCCGGCCCGTTGGGCGCCGCTCTCGACCATCTCGCGCTGGCGGGAATCGATCTCGCCGGTGGGACGCGTGCGGGCGATCAGGGCCGGGTCCTCGTACTTCAAGCCGCCCTTCATGTCATTGCCCTCCGCGATCCGCGTGACCTGCTCCTCCTCTCGCTCCGGCGGACAGAGTGCGTCCGGGTCCGCCTCCGGGGAGATGTCGGCGCAGAGCCGCCTGAACAGCGCGCGCACCTCCCGCACCTTCTCGCGGACGTCGCTCGCCGGCTGGACATACGCATCGGCGATCTCGTCGACGGTCGGCTCGAATCTGCGGAGGACCTCGTCGGGGCCGACCATTTTGGCTGAGACGTTCTGGATATAGGGGTCACGGTGGAAGTTGTCCACTGAGAGAAACCGGCCGTAGCGGGTGCGGCCGAAGCGGTAGTTGAACGACATCGCGTCGTCGATGTACTCGAGGTGGTGCCACATCAGCATCGGGATGTAGACCGTCTCGCCCGGTTCGAGGATGGTGTGGTAGCCGCCCGCGCGTTCGACCCACTCGAGCTTCTCTTCGAGGGTCATGTCCTCGAGATAGACGCCCGCGAGCGACGGTCGCGAGTAGGGCCCGTCGAGGGTGCGCAGGTGCTTGGCGGCGGCCGGTGGGAATAGGACGACCCTCTTTCGGCCGTAGACCTGGTGGAGCACGACATCGCGCTGGTCGCCGTCGAAGTGAAGATGGCCGACGTTCCCGGCGTTCGCGAGGAAGATCGCGGTCACCAGGTCGTAGTCGCCGTACTTCTTCGGCAGGCCGAGGATCTCGTCGCCCGAATGCGTGACCCGGCAGATCTCCGGCAGGTCGAATGACGTCAGCACCCGCGCCGGCGTGTCGTACTCGGTGCAGCACAGGCGCGTCTCGGGATTGGCTCGCGAGAAGTCGATGTATTCGGACAGGGACATCACGGTGGGTTCGGGAGCCGCGGCCTTGCCCTCGGCGCTCGTGTACTCCTCCTGGACGACCAGCTTCACGTCGCCCCACGCCCGCACGGCGTCCTCGACCGTCGTGATCCGCGAGATCTCCTCGCCTGCGAAGAGATCGGTGATCACCACCGGCTCGCGCTCATGCGCGTACTGCCGAAGGAACTCGTCCCTTGCCGGCATCTCGATTCGGGGAATCTCTCGTATCGCCATCGCAGTCTCCTCGCTATATCGGGGTCGTGGTGACCTCCCCAGGGGTGGCTCCCTCAACTGCTACGGCGGCGGAAAACCCCTCCGCGAGATCGAGATCGGCGATCGACCAGCGCTCCGGGTCCGGAGGCTCTCCGATCAGCTCCAGGCCTGCGCCGCACGCCTTCGCGTAGGCCTCCTGGCGCACCCAGGCCCGGTAGAAGGCCCGGTCGCGCTCCGCCCCGCTCGCCCGCTCGATCTCCTCGGCGAGGGCCGGAGGGAGGTAGCGGCGCGAGATCCCGTCAATGGA
>JBKPTM010000282.1:0-7661 GCA_046765935.1 Actinomycetota bacterium
TTCGCCCGCAAGATCGGCTCGACCTGGGCCGTGATGGAGAAGGAGCGTCCCGCCCAGCAGGTGGCCGAGATCGGCTACGTGGTCGGTGACGTCGAGAACAAGACGGCGGTGCTGGTCGACGACATGATCGACACGGCCGGCACTCTGACCGCGGCGGCGCGAGCGGTCATGGATGAGGGTGCTGCGCGGGTGATCGCCGTCGCCACCCACGGCGTGTTCTCGGGCCCGGCCTACGAGCGGCTGGCGGACTCGCCGATCGAGCGCATCGCCGTCACCGACACCATTCCGCAGCGGCCCGGAGCGCCGGAGAAGATCACCGTGCTGTCAGCGGCGCAGACCCTCGCGGACTCGATCCGCCGCATCTTCACCGACGACTCGGTCTCCGAGATCTTCGCCGGCGAGAACCAGCTCTTCTAGCTACGGCTTTCGCTGCAGCTCGAGAACCTGCTGGAAGGTGGGCCGATTCGTGGACGGGAATCGATTCGGCAGTAGCCCCGGGACGAAGCCAGTTGTGGCGGCGGCCTTCCGCCACTTCGCCGGATCGGCTTCACCCTGCTGGGCCGCCAGCTGGTTCGCGGTCTGATCGATCGCCGCCCAGAGCGATGCCCGGCACGCCGCCAGGGAACCGTTGCCGCAGTAGCGCAGGTGGAAGGGGCCGATCACCCGGTCGCCCAGCAGCGTGCGCAGATCCTTGTCCACGTACGACTCGCCCGAGAGACCGCTGAGACCGCGCACCCTGTCGAGGTCGCCCAGGAGGCTTCCGAACACCGGGGTCATGACGGCGTCGGCGATCGGTCGCCAGGCCGCGTCCATGATCACCGGACCCGGGTCGTCGTAGAAGCCGTCCCCGTTCGCGTCCAGGCGCGGCGCATCGCGGCCCACCCAGTCATCGAGCAGGTCCACGACCTTCTGATCGCGTGCGTTCGGGGCCGGCCCGGTCCGCAGCACCCTGCTGACGACGGGCCAGACCGGCGAGCGCACGTCCTCGGTCGCCGCCCGGTTCATGATCCCGAGGTTGTCGGTGATCCGAGCCTTCTTCGGCCACTGATCGAAGAGCTCGACCCGGTGCACCGAGCCGTACGGCTCGTCGTCACCGTGCATGAATCCGGGCGCCGACTGGTTATTCCAGTTCAGCAGCAGGCCGCCGGGACCGCTCTTGTCGTGGGGGTGCTCGCTTTCGCTCAGGAAGCCCGTCCACTCATGGTTGCCGTCCCCGAGCGTCGGCAGGCGGCGATCAAGGCCAGCGGGTCGGCGAGGAAGGAGACCGGAGGAGAAGTAGGCCGTCGCCTTCCGCGAGGCGTAGGCCCAGTTGAAGGTGAAGCCGAACTCATTGGCCACCTGCCAGAACTTCTCCGGCGACGTAGCGACGCCGTCCGTCATGTCCTTGAGCGCCACGAGGTTCAGCGCGTCGCGACCGAAGGTGGACCGCTTCCGGGAGAGCGCGTAGGGCTTGCCGCCGATCGTCGCCGTCGCGAATACCGGCCCGTGCACCGAGACGTTGTACGTCAGGGGCTTGCCGTTCAGGAGGCCCGCATTGAAGTTCGTGAATGCTCGGCAGGACCCCTGGTAGAGGTAGTGGGTGGAGGAGCGCGTGGGAGCCGCGCCGTTCGGCTCGCACAACTGCTCCGCGTAGACGTCGCGAATGTCATGTCCGGCCGAGGTGAGGCTCCACGCGTAGTCCTGGGTGCGCCCGATCAGGGTGTACATGGCGAAACCCGGGCCCCCGACGCCCTGCGAGTTGATGCCGGGCCCGTGCAGATCCATCTGCTCGACGATCTCGGGATAGAAGTACCCGAGCTGCGGGCCCATGACCGCGAGCGAGTTGTGAGTGGCCGAACGGTGGCGGGCAGTGACCAGGAAGTTGGAGGCCTGCCTTCGCGCCGGCGCCGCGGCCGCCTCCGCACTCGACACCCGGGGATCGATGCTCTGAATCGACCCCGGATCGACGACCGCCGACCCGGTTACCGGGCCACCGGTCAGGGGCGGATAGTTGAATCGCTTGTCGATCGTCGTCGGCGCCTCCGGATCGTCGGAGAGCATCACGTCGTCCCATGCCTCGTGGCCCCTGCTCGCGCCGAGCGACTGCTGCAGCTCCGCGAGCAGATTCGCGTTGGCGGCCTCGCCCCCGCCGCCCGCGCCGAAGATCGAGCCGATGAACGCGCTTGCCGCGATCACGTCGTTGACGGTGGCCGGTGGCAGGTTGATGTTGTTCGCCGCCCGGTAGGCGTTGACCCCGTCGGCGTAGGCCTGGGCGTCGTCGATGACCTGCCGACCCTTGTCACCGTAGGTATCGACCAGGAGCTGCTGCTGCTTGGTGACCAATGCCTCCGCCTGCGCGCTGGGCACGAACGACTGACCACTCGTGACCAGGCTGAATGCGTCCAGGTTGGGAACGTCGGCGACGGCCACGCGGGCCGGGCCAACGCCGAGCTGCAGTAGGAGCCCGCGGTCGCGGGCGGTGGCCCATCCCGCTCCGAACGCGACGTCGGCACGAGTCTGGCCGTAGATATGCGGCACGCCGAAGGAGTCGTAGATCAGGCGCAGCCCCGGACGGCCCGTCAGTTCCTCGTGCGTCTGCCCGATCGGCTGGAAGTTCTCGGGAAGGAAGAGCCGGTTGATGTCCGCTTGGGTGACGTTGTCGCGAAGCGGCGTCAAGCCGGCGTAGAGCGGCAGCTGATCGGTCGAGTTCGCCGTGAATGGGATCCCGCCGTAATTGCCCGGCGGGAGGATGTACCGCGAGATGTCCGGCTCGCCCTTCGACGGCTTATCGGGAGGCGCGGCCGACGCCGATAGGGGCAAGGCGAGGACGGCGATGGCGGTGAGCAGAACGCAGAGACGCCGCACTGCCGGCAGCTTTCCTGCCTGAATCCTCAACCCTCGACCGCTTCCCTGCGGCATTGGGCTGACCCTACTAGTTGCTGGCCGTCCCCGTGTAGGCGGTGATGTCGGTGACCTTCCAGGACCCGTCTCGCTGACGCGCCAATCCGATCGTCTCATCCGCTTCGCCCCCGGGGTTGTCCTCCGACTTCGAGCGCACGTGGGCCATCGCGACCGCGCCCTTCTCCTGCACGTCGACCAGCGTGAGCGTCGTGGACGCGCCCCCCGTGTGCTCCTTGAAGTACTCCGCGCACCCGGTTTCGAGCTCGCCCTCCTCCTCAGGCTCATCGGCTGACCCGGGGACGAGCTCGCGCTCCGCCTTGTAGCTCTTGCTGAGCAGCGCGCAGACCCGATCGAAGTCCCGCGCGTTGTAGGCATCGACGTACTGCTGGGCCGCGCGCCCCGCCGCGGTGTCGGTGCCGTTGTCGTCGCCCCCGCCGCACCCCGCGATCACCGCGGCGCAGACCAGCGCCAGCGCGGCCAGGCCGATTCCCGTGGCCCTCATCGGCGCAAGTGAAGCATCTGAACCGGTCCGCTCCAATGCGAACCGTCTAGGGTGGTCCGCCAATGTCCGCCGAGCCGGCAGAGGACGAACAGCGGGCGCGGGACGACCTCCCCGCGTACCGGCGCATCGGGCACAAGGGCGCCGATGCGATCGTCACGGGCAACACCCCCGAGAGCTTCGACGCCGCCGTCGAGCAGGGCGTGGACATGATCGAGCTGGACGTCCTGCGCTCGAGGGAGGGCAAGCTGATCGTGGCCCACGACTACCACGACGCGCTGGTCCGCAAGCCCATGGACCTCGCCGAGGCCCTCGATCTATTCGTCGGGCCTCCGCTGGACGTGGTGGAGATCGACTGCGATCTGAAGCTCGCCGGCCGCGAGGCCGAGCTGGCCGGCGCCCTGGCGGGCGCCGGTCTGCTGGATCGGGCGATGGTCTCGACGATGGAGGTCGAGAGCCTGATGAAGCTCCGCCAGCTCGAGCCCGACCTGCGTCTCGGCTGGACCTACCCGAAGACGCGTCGCGACTGGACCCGGTACGGCTGGGCCGGCCCCGCCCTGCGCGCCGGCCTCTCGGCGATCCGGCGCCGCTTCCCCGCAATCCTCGAGAAGAAGGGACCGCAGCTCGGCGTCAGCGCCGTCTGGGCCTACCACCCGATCATCACGCCGCGGCTGGTGGAGGCGGCCAGGAACGTGGACGTCGAGCTGATCGCCTGGACCGTGGACGACGCGGACCGCATCCGCGAGCTGCTGGACCTGGGCATCGACGGGATCTGCTCGAACGACCCGCGGCTCTTCGAGGTCGCGGAGCGCCTTAGCCGCGACCAGGCCGCCGCATCATGAGCGAGGGGCGAAGGCCCGAGCGGTTATGCGGCGCGGCCGCTTGTCGCGGCGATCTGATGGCGAAGCCGTAACTAGAGCCGGGAAGGCAACCCCGGGGTCTGCAGGGTCCCCCGGCGCTCGAAGAAGCGCCACTCGACCTCGCCGAGCACCGTCGACGGCGGGTCCGCGTAGACCCACTCGCGCATGATGCGGTGCCAGTTGGCGGTCGCCCGCAGCTGCGCGAGCACCGCCAGCAACCCGGTCTCCATCCGCCGGCCCATCAGCTCGTCGGCGGGCAGGCTCTCCCTGCGGACCAGGTCGTAGAAGTCCGAGCGCGGGTCCGAGGTCACCTCGATCATCTTCATCACCCGCTTGGGCGTGATGCGGACCTGGCCGTCCTCGAGGTACCAGCCGCCGACCATCTTCACGTGCGTCATCAGCCGCTCGGCGTCGACCTTGTCCGGGTTGCTGACGAAGCCGAGATCGTGCAGGGCCGCCCGGAGCGCCTCCGGATCGTCCCGTCCGGCCGCGTCGACGGCGCGCTGCTCCAGCTGGATCTGCTCGGGGGCAAGCCGCTTGGTCATCCCGAAGTCGAGGAACGCGACCCGTCCGTCGTCCATGAGCAGGTAGTTGCCCGGATGGGTGTCGGCGTTGAAGTGCTGCAGGTGATAGATCGACCCGAAGCAGAAGCGGAAGACGATCTCGCCGAAGATGTCGCGCTCGTCCTGGTCGAGCTGCTTGACCTCGTCGAAGCCGCGGCCCTCTACGTAGTCGGAGACCAGCACCCGGCGCCGCGAGAGCCGCGAGTGGACCTTGGGAACGAAGATGAACGGGTGCCCGTCGTAGGCGCGGGCGAAGGCGCGCTGATTCTGCGCCTCGTACTCGTAGTCGAGCTCCTCGAGCACGCGTTCCTTGAGCTCCGAGGCCACCGCCTTTGCGTCGAGCCCGGGAGCGAGGACCTTCGCGAGCCGGACGATCATCCCGGCGTTCGCCAGGTCCGACTCGAGGGCGTCCGCGATCCCCGGGTACTGGACCTTGACCGCAACCCTGCTTCCGTCCTGCAGTACCGCCCGGTGGACCTGACCGATGGAGGCCGCCGCGAACGCATCCGGCTCGATCTCCGCGAAGACGCGTCCCGGCGGCTTCTCGTACTCGTCCTCGAGGATCTCGTGGACCTGCTCCCAGGGCATCGCGGGGGCGCTGGTGCGCAGTTTCGAGAGCTGCTCCTGGTAGATCTCGCGGTACTCCGGCGGCAGGAAGTCGACGTCGATGAAGGACGCCATCTGGCCGATCTTCATCGCCGCGCCCTTCATCTCACCGAGGACGGACGCCATCTTCAGCGCGGTCTCCAGATGGCGAGTCTCGAGGCGCTCCTGGGCCTTCTCGTCGGAGCGGACCACGTTGGCCGCCGCGGTTCCGGCGTATCGGGTCGCCTGAGTGCCCAGGGCCGTGCCGAGCCGCGCCGACCTGCCGATCCGCGATTTGGGGATCCGCCCGTGCTGTTCCTCGGGCTCGAGCGGGTCGGATTGCCGCGCCCGCTCCTCCGGATCTGCCCGAAGCGCGTCCACGCCCTGCTCTTCCCGCTGCTCCCTGTCTTCGTCGCTGCCCATTGCCCTCACCTATTTTCTATCCTGGCGCCCGAGCGTACTCGGCCTGATCTCTCAGCCGGGTGTGAATCAAGGGTGCTGCGACAGCGCAACCCGTCCAACGAGGATCTTCCATGGCACAGGACCGAGCGACACTCAAGGTTTCCCAGCGCGACACGTTCGGGTCGCGGGCGACGCGGCGCCTGCGTCGCGACGGCCTCGTGCCCGGGGTCGTCTACGGGCAGGGCGGCGATGCCCGCCCGTTCCAGGTGCCCGCGCGCGAGCTCCGCGTCCTCCTCTCTGAAGGGCACACGCTCCTCGACCTCGAGCTCGACGGCTCCAAGGCCGTCCCGGTCGTGATCAAGGAGCAGCAGCACCACCCGGTGCGCGGTGATGTCCTGCACCTCGACTTCCTCGAGGTCCGCCTGGACGAGGAGATCGAGGCCGAGGTCCCGATCGAGCTCGAGGGCGGGGACAACGCCCCCGGCGTTCGCGAGGGCGGCGTGCTCGAGCACGTCACCCGCGAGATCACCGTGGAGGCGCTGCCGACCGAGATCCCCGAGCGGATCACCGTCGACGTCTCCGAGATGGAGATCAACGACACGATCAACCTGGCTTCCGTCGCTGTGCCGTCCGGGGTGAAGTTCATGGCGGATGAGCCCGAGGAGATCACGATCGCCACGCTCAGCCCCCCGCGCGTCGAGGAGGAGCCCGAGCCCGAGCTGGAGGAGGAGGCAGAGCTCGTCGGCGAGGGCGAGGAGGCTCCGGAGGGCGAGGAGGCCGCCGAGGGCGAGGCCGAAGGCGAGGGAGAGGGCGCTGCCGAGGGCGAGGGCGGCGGCGAAGATTCAGGCGGGGAGTAGCCGCTGTCTCTGTTCCCCCGCCGGTCGCGGCGCTCTCGCGACCGCGAAGGTCGCGATGCCCGGGTGGACGCCCTGATCGTCGGGCTCGGAAACCCTGGCCGCGAGTACGCCGGCACCCGGCACAACCTCGGCTTCGAGGTGGCCGACGAGCTCTCCCGCCGCTGGGAGCTGCCGAGGGCCCGCAAGCGCTACGGCGGCCTGATCACGCAGGGCCGCACCGGACCCGGCGGGCCGCGGGTCGCGATCCTCTTGCCACAGACCTTCATGAACGAGTCCGGGTCGGCGGCGGGGCCGGCTCGGGGTGAGCTCGGGGTGCCGCTGGAGCGCGTGATCGCCCTGCACGACGAGATCGACCTGCCCTTCGGCGAGGTACGCAGCAAGCTGGGCGGCGGCGTCGCCGGGCACAATGGCCTCCGCAGCCTCAGCCAGGGGCTGGGCGGGAAGGACTTCTGGCGCGTCCGCGGCGGCGTGGGCCGGCCCAACACGACCGACCCCGAGGTCGTCTCGAACTACGTGCTCTCTGGCTTCCAGGAGCCTGACGAGGAGGTCCGACTGCTGATCCACTCGGCCGCCGACGAGGTGGAGCGGCTGCTCGAGGAGCTCACCGGCCCCAAGACCGAGGCCGAAGGGGCCGAGGACTGATGGCGCTGACCAGCTACTCGGTGGACGAGAACGGGATCGCGCTGCTGCGGCTGGAGCGCGCCGAGGCGCGCAACGCGATCAACACCGAGATGCTCGACGAGCTGCTCGCCCACCTCGATCGGGCCAAGGCCGACCCCGAGGCGCGGGTGCTGGTGATCTCCTCCAACGACCACCTCGGCCTGTCGGCCGGTGCCGACGTCAAGGAGGAGCTCGACGAGCAGGGGCGCGTCCACCGCATGGAGCTCTTCGCCCGGCTCTACGACGAGCTGACCGCGTTCCCGAAGCCGACGGTCGCCGCCTGCCACGGCTCGGTCGTGGGCGGTGGCGCCGAGATCGCGGTGGCCTGCGACCTTCGCGTCGGCGGCTCGAACCT
>JBKPTM010000283.1:0-3790 GCA_046765935.1 Actinomycetota bacterium
GGCGGCACGAGCGCGTGGTCCCCGGCGCGACGCTCGATGAAGACGAAGCTCGAGATCAGGATGACGAAGACGGCGAGCAGCGCGATGATCCGCGGGTCTCCCCAGCCCCAGTCGATCACCTGGTCGAAGGCGAGCAGCAGGGCGACCAGGCCAACCGAGATGCTGACGATGCCGCCATAGTCGATCCGGGTGTCCTCGACCTCGGGATGGTCCGCCTTGATTTCACGCAGCGTGACGAAGACCGCGAACGCCGCCACAGGCACGTTCAGGAAGAAGATCCAGCGCCAGCTGAGCAGGTCGGTGAGAGCACCGCCGATCAGCGGCCCCGCGGCGTTGCCGATCCCCGCGGCGCCGAGGATGAAGCCGCCGGCGAGCCCTGCCCGCTCCTCCGGCAGGGCGGCGTACGTCATGCCGAGGATCGCGGGCCACATCAGCGCCCCGCCGATCCCCATCAGCACCCGCATCGCGATCAGCTCGGCCTCGGTCTGAGCCGCGCCGCCGAGCAGCGAGAAGGTGGCGAAGATTGCGCTGCCGAGGAAGAAGGCACGGCGTCGCCCGAAGAGGTCCGCGAGGCGTCCGCCTGTGACGATCAGCACCCCGAAGGTGAGGGCATAGGCGTTCACCACCCACTGGGCGGTGGTCACACTCGTGTGGAAGTCCGACTCGATCTGGGGAATCGCGACGTTGATCGCCGAGAAGTCGTTGGCGATCACGAAGACCGCGATCCCCATCGCGATCAGCGCCAGCCAGGTGCCGCGATCGATCGGCTTCATCCGGCCGCGGGCTCGGCCTCTGGGAGCACGAACGAGTTGGTCGCTGCGTCCGAGCCCTCCTCGGCGATCTCCGGATAGCGGACGCCCGGAATCAGCGCCACGTCGAAGACCTCCTGGACCAGCTCCTCGAAGCGGAGGAAGCCGACGATCTGGCCGCTCATCGGGTTCACGGCCCAGACTCCGCAGAGCCGCTCATCGAGGCGCTCCATCAGCGGCAGGCCGCCGAAGGTCGCCGTCTCCCGCACCTGGGAGAGACCGACGAAAGCAAGCCCGCCGGCGAAGAGCAGCCCGCGGGTGAAGCCCGGCAGCTCCGCGACGGTCTCGACGGTGCCCGCGTCGAGGTCCGCGACCGAGAGCGTGCCCTTGCCGGACTCGAGTACCCAGAGGCGGCCCTCGGACCAGCGGGGCGAATGCGGCATCGAGAGACCGCGCAACACGATCTCCCCTGTTTCGACGTCCATCAGGATTCCCCCGCTCGCCTTGTTCTCCCGCCAGCCACCGGGGGCGTCCGTCTCCCCCAGCGCGGTTACGTAGCGGGGCTCATCCTCGACCACGCAGAGGCCGTTCAGGTGGCAGCGGTCCTCGGAGGTGAGCTGCGAGATGAACGGCGGCTTCCAGCGGGGTATGAAGCTGTGTTCGGCGTCGAGGGTCGCCAGGCAGGAGAAGTTGGTCGCGACGAGCCAGAGCTCGCCCTGCGCAAAGGCGATCTCGTGGATGCGGATGTCCCCGGTGAAGTGCTTGTTCCGCGGCAGGAAGCAGGCGTCGTGCTTTCCCCTCGGCTCGACCTTCGGGGCGACGGCGGGGAAGTCCCGGTAGTCGAGGACCTCCGCGCGCGTGCCGACCGCGAAGCGTCCCGGCGCCACCGCGAGGCCCATCGGCCTCGCGAAGTTCCGGAAGTGGGTGTTGAGCTGGCCCCCGTCGTAGCGGGCGCAGATCAGCTTGCCGGTCTGATACGTCGAGACGAGCAGCGAGCTCTGCAGCTGGTTGAGGAACTCCGGGAAAGTCTGCGTGTAGACGCTGCGCAGCGGTGAGTCGGCGGGCGCCGACCACTTCGCGGTCCGTGGGGGCCGGGTCGGGCGCGCGAGCAGCTCCCGCGAGCGCTCGGCGAGCTTCTCGGCTCGCGGCAGGATCTCGCGCAGCTCCGGCGGGACCTCGCCGTCGCCGCCCGAACCCGAGACCGCGAGCTGATCGCGCAGGGTGCGGAGCGGCCGAGTGACCTCCTCCGAGGCCTCGATCGCCACGAACTCGCAGATCCGCTCGAGCTCCCGCATCGGGTCGTTCAGCAGCGCCTTGAAGTCGGTGACGCACCAGCGCTCCGGCGGCAGCCCCTCGAGGTCGTCGAGCAGTGTCCCGGTCAGCCGGATCCACTGCTCGGTGACGATCTCCGGCAGTGGGCGGCCGCCCAGGTCCCGCCATCCGGGGACGAGCGGCAAAGACCAGGCCGGACCGGGCCAATCCGGGAGCTGCGGGTAGCTCACCCGGCGGCCGCCCTCCCAGACCCGCAGCATGGCTGGCAGGGTCTCCGCGGGCTCCCGGTGGATGTAGACGAACTGGGCGTCCGGAGCGACCGCCGCCAGGAAGGGCACGCGCAGGGCGTTGCGCGGCTGTCCATCGACCCAGCGCAGCCCCGCGGCGTCCAGGCCCGGGCGGTTCCCCGCGCTGTCGGTCAGGCCGCCCTTGAGGCGTCCGCGAAGCTCCTCGACGGCCCTCGCCTCGACGTCCGCGCCCGTCAGCCGGTTGCTGTCCCACTCGCGATTCTCGGGCTCGAGCTCGAAGATCCCGTCGAGGATGGGAGCCTTCGCGCTGAAGACCCCCGGCGCCTGGGCCAGCGAGCGGAAGAGCGCGGTCGCACCCGATCGCGGCGGGGCGACGATGAAGACGGGCCGTTCGATCACGGCGCGCAGTCTCTCAAGTTGACACGCGCCCCGAGGGCATGATCCAATCGCCATTCGTCCACGCAGGAGGTGGGCGAAGGAGCGTGCGCGCGCCAATGGGGAGAGAGGCCAATCCGCTGTCAGCACCGCTGCCGTTCGCGGCGATGGTGATCTGCGTGATCGCGGGTTTCCTGGCGCTCGACCACTTCGCGACCGCCGATGAGCAGCTCCTGCTCGGCGCCGCCACCTGGGCGATCCTGATCGCCTCCTGCGCCGGGCTCGAGCCGGAGGACCGCGCCCGCGCGCTGCTCGTCGTGGTCGTCGCGAGCTGCGCGGAGGTGCTCGGCTCCATCGTGCTCGGCGCCTACACCTATCGGCTCGAGAACCTGCCCGCCTTCGTCCCCCCTGGACATGGGCTCGTCTTCCTCGCCGGGCTTCGCATCAGCCAGTCCGCTCCCGTGCGGCGCCATCGGCGTGCCTTCATCGCGATGGTGATCGGGATCGTCGCCGCCTGGGGGATCGCCGGGCTGATCCTGCTCGGGCGCACCGACGGACTTGGCGCGATCACGGGAGCGCTGCTGATCTACGTGCTGCTCCGCGGCCGCACCGCGACTTTGTACGCGGGCGTCTTCCTGGTGGTCGGATTCCTCGAGATCTACGGGACCTCGATCGGCGCGTGGCATTGGGCCGCGACCACACCGGACACCTCGCTCCCGACGGGCAATCCGCCGAGCGGGATCGCCGGCGTCTACGTGCTCTTCGACGTCGCGGCGATCGCGCTGGCGCCGACGCTGCTACGCGTCGTCCGCGGGCTCAGGGCGCTGGCGGCCGAGCACCGACGCAGCGGCCCCACCGCGAAGGTTCAGTACGCGCTCCAGCTCGATCGTTAGCGACCGGCGAGCACACCGCGGACAGTGCCGCGGTGAAGTCAGCGGATTGCGGTCGAACAGGGTCAGTTGGCACTCCGGGCAGGTCAGGTACGGCACGCAGGCTCCTCCATGTATCGACTCCGGGACGAACCGGAGACACCCGGTTTCGCCTGCCCTGTTCCCCTACGCGGCGGGCTGTGCATGGGCCTCGCCGACGAGTGAGGTCTACCCGTGACGGCGGGTTGCCGAACCAGCGTTATTCGGTAATCAGCGG
>JBKPTM010000284.1:0-3120 GCA_046765935.1 Actinomycetota bacterium
GGGGGCGAACGGCTCGATCGGGTTCTCCGGGATCTGCGCCCGCAGCTCCTTCACGAAGGCGTCGCCGCTGCCGGTGAGCGCGCCCGGCACCTTGCCCGGCAGGCTGACGTACATCCCCTTCGAGTCCGGCCCGGTGTTGACGATCGTCGCCTGCTGAGCGAAGCCGTCGAAGCCGAGCAGCTTGACCGGGCCGTCGTTGGGCCCGAGGCTCGCCACCTTGGCCTTGATCAATTCGGCTCCGTGCTGCTCGAGCAGTCCCGCGAGGACGACCGCATCTGCCCCCGACGGCTTCACCTTCGTGTCCATGATGGCCTGGTAGTCCCTGACCTCGGGAGTTGGAATCCATGACGCGGTTCCGGCGACCTGCATGCCGAGGTTCTTGGCGGCGCCCACGAAGGTGTCCGCCTGGCCCTTGCTGGTGGGGTCATCGGCCGCGTAGAGGACGAACGGCTTCTTCACCCCCAGCTGCTGAGCGAAGCTCGCCAGCCCGGCGCCCTGCGCGGCGTCGTTCGGCACCACCCGGGCGTAGTTGCGGGTGCCGCTCGGGAAGTAGCGGTCCGGCTCGTCGGGCTTGCAGAGCGTCGGGCTCGGCTCGGTCAGGCAGACGAACGTGTTGCCGGGCGAGACCATCGGAATGCCTCCGCCGGAGGCGCGGTTGAGGATCGGCATCTCGATCGCGGCGCAGCCGGAGTTGTAGGTGCCGATCACGCCGATCACGTCCGGGTTGGAGGCGTAGGCTTGGGCGTTCGAGCGACAGAGGCCCTCGTCCCACTCCCCGGTCGAGCCGAGAGAGTCATCGCAGGCCTGGAAGGCGATCTGGGTCTTCTGCCCCGCCTGCCAGCCCTTGCGAGCGACCTCCTGGACGATCGCGTCGTTCATCTGCCTCGAGCGCTCGGCCGAGGCGCCCTTCAGCGGCAGGTCCGAGACGATCAGCTTCTCGGCCTTTCCGCTCCCGGCGTACTGGACGTCGCCGCAGTCGGCCTTGACGGACTGGATCTCGCTGATGTCGTTGCCGCCGCCGCAGGCGGTGAGGGTCAACGCGGCGACGAGGGCCGCCGCTAACCCAGAGGCGAGTGCGAGGCGCCGAAGCACGGCGCTGACACTAATTGCTCAGGCGGCGGCCTTGGCGGCCTGGCGCTCGGGCTCGATCCGCACCACGTCCCAGGCGAGTCCGAGCTTCTCGAGCGTCCAGATGACGGCCGCAGAAGGATCGAGCTGGGTCCGCTTCATCCCGTGGACAGCGGAGGTCGGGAAGGCATGGTGGGAGTTATGCCAGGCCTCGCCAAAGGTCGGCAGGGCGAGCCAGGCGAGGTTGCGCGACTCGTCCGTGGTCTCGAAGTCCCGCTTGCCGAACATGTGGCAGAGCGAGTTGATCGAGTAGGTGACGTGGTGCAGGACGAGGATCCGCACCGCACCGCCCCAGAGCAGCCCGGTGACGCCCGCCATCACCTCCCCGCCGATCCCCCAGCCGATGAAGAAGGCGGCGACGAAGCCGAGGATCGCCCAGAGCAGGAAGGTCCGGTCGATCATCCGCGCCACCGGATCCTTGAGCAGATCCGGCGCGAAGCGCTCCTTCGAACCGCGCTGGTTGTGGAGGAAGAGCCAGCCGACGTGGGCGTGGAAGAACCCCTTGAACTGGGCCTTCACCCCCTCGCCGTGGCCGACGTGCGGGCTGTGTGGATCGCCCTCCTCGTCGGAGAAGGCGTGGTGCTTGCGGTGGTCCGCGACCCAGGAGATCAACGGGCCCTCGATAGCCGCCGAGCCGAGCGCGCCGATCACGGCGCGCGTCCTGGGCCCTGTCTTGAAGCTGCGGTGCGTGAATAGGCGGTGGAAGCCGACCGTGATCCCGAGGCCCGTCGGGACGTAGATCAGCCCGAAGACGATCAGGTCGCTCCAGCGCAGCCAGCTGCCGGCGAGCTGCCAGACCACGAACCCCAGCATGAGGAACGGGACCACGGTGAGCAGCCCGGTGATGATCCGATCGCGCGTCTCATGCTCGACGGGCTGAACCGCGTCGGCGAGCCTCTGGCGCGCGTCCGGGGCAGCAGGTTCTGTGGGGGCGGTGGCCGACTCCAAGGGGCAGGGACCATATACCCCATTCCTAAGCCATTAATGACGTTTCCCCGTTAGGGTCGTGCTGTGCCCACGGACCCCCTCGTCAAGGAGATCGAGCGCGCCTTCCCCGAGCGTCCCTTCACGATCGAGCTCTGGGACGGCTCACGGGTCCCCTCGACCAGCTCGAACGGCGGGGGGCCGACCTTCACCGCGCGCTCGGCGGACGCGCTCGCCTACGCCGTCTCGGCCCCCGGCCAGCTCGGCCTCGGCCGTGCCTACGTGGCCGGGGCGATCGAGGTCGACGACATGGACGCCGTGATCGGCCTGCTCAACGACTGGCAGCCCCCGCCGGTGGGAGCGGCCACCAAGGCCCGGCTGATCGCGGCCGCGGTGCGGGCGGCCGGCGTGCGCAGGCCGCCGCCTGCCCCGAAGGCCGAGATCCACCTGCGCGGCCGCAAGCACACCTCCGAGCGCGACCGCGAGGCCGTCCGCCACCACTACGACGTCGGCAACGAGTTCTTCTCCCTCTTCCTCGACCCGACGATGACCTACTCCTGCGCCTTCTTCTCCCGCGTCCCCAAGCGCCGCTTCCGCGCGCACGAGCCCACTCTCGAGGAGGCCCAGGAGGCGAAGCTCGATCTGACCTGCACCAAGCTCGACCTCCAACGGGGCGAGCGGCTGCTGGACGTGGGATGCGGCTGGGGCAGCTTCGTCATGCACGCGGCCTCGCGCTACGGCGTCGAGGCCGTCGGGATCACGCTGTCGGAGCCGCAGGCCGAGTTGGCTCGGAAGCGAGTGGCCGACGCGGAACTCGCCGACCGCATCGAGATCCGCGTCCAGGACTACCGGGAGCTGGCCGGCGAGCAGTTCGACGCGGTCGCCTCGATCGGGATGGTCGAGCACGTCGGCGAGGCGCAGATCGACCGCTACGCGGAGCAGCTCGCCTCGATGCTGCGGCCCGGGGGCCGCCTCCTCAATCACGGGATCTCGCGCTTGCGCCATGGCAACGTCGAGGGCGGCCCGTTCTCGGAGCGCTACGTCTTTCCCGACGGCGAGACGCTGCAC
>JBKPTM010000285.1:0-7774 GCA_046765935.1 Actinomycetota bacterium
AACGACAAGCTCGGCGGGATCATGAGGCGCGCCTACCGCGACGTCTCCGCGCGCGCCAAGGAGGAGCGCATCTCGCTGCGCGAGGGGGCCTATCTGGTCGGGATCGAGAGGGTCGTCGAGGCGAGCCGCACGCGCGGCTACGTCTAGTCAGTCGTCGAAGTCGAAGTCCTTCGGCGGGCCCTTCTCGAACCAGAGGTCCTCCTCCTCGTCGTCGCCGGAGCGCTTCTCCGGCTCCAAGGTCCGGCGCTCCTCCGTATCGAAGTTTCCGCCCTCGAAGGGCTCCTCATCCTCGAGCACGGGCCTGACCTCGGTTCCGGGCTCCTCGTGACGACCCTCGTCGGCTGACTCGACCCCGGAGGCGGGCTCCTCCGGATAGGGCTCCTCCTCGTCGAGGTACGGGGCCTCCTCTTCGGCCGGACCCAGGGCCTCGAAGTCATCGTCCACCGCGGACTGCTGTGACGACGGCGCGATCGGGTCCTCGTCGGTCTCGAAGTCGTAGAGCTGCGGCCCATCCGACTCGGACGCGTCGTCCTGAGGGAGGGGCTCCTCCTGAGAAGGCGGCTCCTCCCGAGGGAGCGGCTCCTCGTCCGAGGGCGGCTCCTCCAGCGGCGGCGGCTCATACGAAGTGTCTGGACGGCCGAGCTCGGGCTCGTCTCCGGGCAGCGGAGGAAGGTCACCGGTCTCTCCGGGGGGCGGGTGCTCCTGGGTCGGAACGTCGACCCGGCCGCGGGCGCGACCCGGCGGCTCGGACCCCGGGTCCGGGGGTGGAGGCGGCGGATCGGGAACGGCGGGCTCCGGTTCGGGCGGCGCCTGCGCGTCCGGTTCCGGCTCGAGCGGCCTCGACTCGGGCTCTGCCGGAGCGGTGGGCGCTGCGCTGTCCTCCGGGAAGGGCTCCTCCTCCGCGATCAGGTCCTCGAGCGACTCCGATGGGGCCGGCGCGTCGGGTACGTCGTCGAGCCGTTCCTGACCGGGGATCTCGTCCTGTCCGGGAAGCTCGACCTGGCCCGGAATCGTGCTGGGCGGCTCGGTCCCCGTGGGCTGCTCGGCGCCGGTCGGCTCCTCGGAGGTCTCGAGCTCCGGCTGGGGCGTGGGCTCGGCGGCAGGCTCAGATGGGCGGAACGCCTCAGGCTCGGAAGCCGGCTCGGGCGGGCTGGGAACCTCCGGCACGGCGGGCTCCTCAGGTCGAGTTGCCTCGGGCTCGGCGGGCTCCGCGGGACGGAACGCCTCGGGTTCGGCCGGCTCCGTCGGGCGGAAGGCCTCGGACTCGACCAGACGCGTCGGTTCCTCGTTCCCCGCATCGGCGAGCTCGGTCGAGGGCGCCTCGGCCGAACCGACCTCGGTGTAGAGCTCTCCGCCGACGAACGGGTCCGGCTGATCGCCGGCGCCGAAGGCCTCGTCCTCGATCTCCCGCAACTCGGCATCGCGGGCGCCGTGCTTGCGCTTCAGATCGAGGTGTTCGCGGATCGCGTCGTCGAGTATTCCCATGATGCGCGGGTTTTCCCCGGGCCTCGAAGGCTCACAGCTTAGGCGCTGTGCCACTCATGTGATAGCTCGGCCGCCGCCTGGGCCCTGCATTCGACCGACCATTTTCCGGGCCTTCTCGCCTAATAGTCGGTGGCGGGACGCCCCTCGGGCCGGCGGTGCGTACGGCCGCCCCTGACCGAGCGCCTGCTCGCCGGTGCGGTGCGGATCTGGTTCTTGCCCGACCGCTTGGCGCGCAGCAGCGCCCTGTCGGCCCCATCCACCAGTGACTCCAGGTCCTCGGCGGAGTCCGGGACGGTCGCCACGCCCACGCTGATCGTCACCGCCATGGTCCCGCCGTCGCGCAGCGGGATCTCGGTGTCGCGAACCCGCTCGCGAAGCCTCTCGGCGAGGATCGTCGAGCCCTCACTCCCCGTCTCGACGAGGATCAGGGCGAGTTCGTCTCCCCCGTAGCGCGCCGCGACGTCGATGTCCCGTGTCGCGTCCCTGACCAGGTCGGCGACCCTCTCGAGCACTATGTCCCCCTGCAGGTGCCCGAGCCGATCGTTGATCCGCTTGAAGTCGTCGACGTCGAGGATGATCAGCGAGATCTCGTGACCGAAGCGCAGGGCGCGGGCCACCTCGCGGTCGAGCGTCTCGGCCATGTGCCTGCGGTTCCAGAGGCCGGTCAGTGGGTCGGTGAGTGCCTCCTGTGCGATGCGCTCGTGGCGGCGCGTCAGCGTGCGCGCCAGGCCCCAGGCGAGGATCGCCGCGGCGACGAGGAACCAGATCATCACCGCGAGCGCGCCGCGGCCGACGCCGAGCACCCCGCCCGACTTCGGCGGGCCCAGGAGCAGCAGGTTCTCCTGGTCGCTCGCGTTGAGGGCCAGCGCGTGGCCGCGGTACTCCTTGCCGCCGGCCGTCAGGTCGGCCGTCTGATCGGGCTCCAGGGTCTTCGAGGGTGTGGGGACCGTGGACGCAAGGGTCTGGTCCCCGTGGGTGACGACGACCTCCGTCTCGGTCAGCGACTTGACCTCGTTCGCGTACTGGTCCGCGCTCGTCACCGATACCCGCAGGCTGCCGACGGGCTGGCCGGCCTCCGTCAGTCCCACCTGGGCGAAGGCGACCGAGTTCACCGGTCCAGCCGCGGCGACCGGATTGCCGGCGTTGTCGTAGAGCTCAACCCGCACGGCCGGCGGCTGGCCGGCTGCTCGCTGCGTGAAGGCCGCCTGGGCGCTCATGTCGTGCGTCCGCAGGGCGGCGGCCAGATCCGGGGCGCCGGCCAGGCTCTGCGCCTTGGCCGCCGCGTCGGCGGTGCGCGTCCGGTAAATCGCGGTCGCCGTCCGCAGACCGGCCGCCAGCCGCGCATCCGCTTTCCCCCGCTGGGAGTCCTCGCTGACGAACAGCAAAATGGCGATCAGTGCCAGCGTGGGCACGATCGCGATCAACATCAAGAAGAGCGCTAGGCGCCGTCCGAAACTCACCCTCGCGACAGCGTATCCTTGACCCTCGTGCCAGTCGCCACCCGTCCAGGTGCGACTGGGCGTACATATCGCGTAATTACGCGGGGCTATAGCTCAGTTGGGAGAGCGCCTGGATCGCACCCAGGAGGTCGCCGGTTCGAGTCCGGCTAGCTCCATTCGCCCCGTTAAAGGGGGCCCACGACGTCAGTCACCTTCGTGGCGCCGGGCGGGCAGGCGCCGCACCCGATGGTGAGACCCGTCCCGGTGTCCTCGCAGCCGGCCTTGATCGCCGCCAGAGCCGAATCCGGCAGCGGACGGATGCGCTCTCGGATATCCGGCGCCTCGCCCCCGCCCACGGCGACCGGTTCCATCCGTTCAGGCGCCGGCTCGAGGGCCTCCGCTCCGGCGGCCGCAGGCGACCGCAACGTGCTGAGCGCGACGCCGATGGCGGCCACAACGGCGGCGGCGCCGACCAGGTAGGCCAGGTGAAAACCGGAGGTCAGCGCGGAGGCCGCCGATTCGCCGTCCGAGAGCAGTCCATCCGTGCGCTCCGTGGAGACTGTGGCCAGGACCGCCAGCCCGATCGCTCCGCCGACCTGGAGACTGGTGTTGACCAGCCCCGACGCCAGCCCCGAGTCGCTCTCGGTGGCGCCGGACATCGCCAGGGTCATCAGGGAGGGGAACGCCAATCCGGCACCGAGTCCGAACAGGATCATCGGCGGGAGGATGTCGCTGGCGTGGTGGCGTCCACCGGAGCGCGCGCGAGGAGAAGCAATCCGCCGATGATGAAGACCATCGCCGGGAGGAGGGTCGTCTCGGGCCCGAAGCGCGCGTTCAGCTGCGCGGTGTAGCGGAATGACATAGCGCCCATGACGATCGTGGTCGGCATGTAGGCGAGCCCGACCTGGAGCGCGGTGTAGCCGAGGACACGCTGCATGTACAGGGCTCCGAGGAAGAACATCCCGAACAGGCCGACGACCAGCAGCGCCTGAACGAGGTTCGCCCCCGCGACGATCGGCGAACGGAACAGGCGGAGGGGGACTAACGGAGTCGAGACGCGCCCCTGGCGCACGAGGAATGCGGCCAGCAGGGCGAGCGAGACAGCGCCGAGCCCCAGCGTCTGGGTCGATCCCCAGCCGTGCTCCGCCACGCCGAGGATCGTGTACACGCCGAGCATCAATCCGCCGATCAACAGCGCGGCTCCAGGTAGATCCGCGCCGGCCGTGAGGCCGATCCCCTCGCGATCCTCCACCAGCCTGACCGCAAAGAACGCCGTGACGATCCCGATCGGCAGGTTGACGAAGAAGATCCAATGCCAATTGGCGGCTTGTGTGAGAACGCCGCCCGCCAGTAGGCCGACGGAGCCGCCCGCGACTGCGACGAACGTGTAGATGCCGATCGCCTTCGCCTGCTCCCCGCGCTCGGGGAACATCGTCACGATCATTCCCAGGATCACTGCGGAGGTCAGCGCGCCGCCCACCCCCTGGACGAACCGCGCTCCGATCAACATCCCCTGGCTCTGAGACAGCGCGCAGATCAGCGATGCGCCAGTGAACACGGCGAGGCCGAACAGGAAGATGCGCCGCTGACCAATCAAATCGCCGATCCGCCCCGCGAGGAGCAGCAGCCCGCCGAACGCGATCAGGTACGCGTTGACGACCCAGGCGAGATCGTTCTGCGAGAACCCGAGGTCCTCCTGGATCGACGGCAGAGCGACGTTGACGATCGTCGAGTCGAGAACGATCATCAGCATCCCCACGCAGAGCACGTACAGCGCGAGCCAGCGCCCGCTGTCGTCGCTCGCTACGACCGCCCCGTTTGCGTTCAAGGCGTCTGGGCCTCGGTCTGGACCGCCGGCTCCCTCCGCTCGGCGAACAATCCTCCTACGACGATCGCCAACCCGACCGCCGAGACGGCGAGGACGACCTCGAGCGCGGTCCGGTATCCGTCGACGATCTGGCTGGGTGAGCCGGTCGCCTGCGTGGTGACGATGGCGGTGATGATTGCGAGGACTATCGCCCCGCCGACCTGGAACGAGGTCTGAACCAGCCCCGACGCGACCCCCTGCTCGCTGTCGGCGATCCCTGCGGTGGCCTGGATGTTCAGCATCGGGAAGCAGAGCGCGAAGCCGACGCCGATCAGGATCATCGTCGGGAGGAACACCGTGGCGTAGGTGAGGGTGTCCTGAATCCTCAGGATCAGCGCGTAGCCGATCACGAACGCGACCAGGCCGACCGCCATCACCCGCTCCGTGCCGAAGCGGTCGGCGAGGGGTCCGACCCTGGGCGAGCCGAACGCCACGATCACCCCGCCCGGCAGGAACGCCAGCGCCGTTGAGATGGGCGACCAGCCGAGCAGCGCCTGGAGGTAGAGCGTGCCGACGAACTGGAAGCTGACGTAGCAGCCGAACACGACCATCGCGGTCAGGTTCGCGCGAGCGAGCGGCCCCGAGCGAAGGATCCCGAGCCGCACGAGGGGCTCGCGGGTGTGGAGCTCGATCACAACGAAGGCCACCAGTAGCGCGATCGCGACGAGCATCGAGATCAGCGTCTCGGCCGATCCCCAGCCGACTTCGGGCGCGCGGACCACGGTCCGCACAAGCAGCAGCATCCCCGCCGTGATCGTGATCGCGCCCGGGAAGTCGTACGAGCGGCGCTGATCGGTGGCGGGGGTGTCGTCGGGGAGCACCTGGGGCAGCGCGATCAGGATCGCGGCGGCGATCGGGACCGGGAGGAGGAAGGTGAAGCGCCAGCCCACCTCGGTGAGCAGGCCCCCGAGCACCAGTCCGAGCGAGAACCCGCTGGCACCACAAGCCGTGTAGATCGACAGGGCCTTGTTCCGCGCGGGCCCCTCGGGGAAGGTGGTTGTGATCATCGAGAGGCTCGCCGGCGCCGTGAAGGCGGCACTCGCCCCCTTCAGAAATCGGGTGGCGACGATCAGCGTTCCGTCGCTGACCGTCGCCCCGACCGCCGAGGCGACCAGAAACACGGTGAGCGCCCCGAGCAGCGTTCGCCGGCGTCCGAGCAGATCCGCGGTCCGGCCACCCAGCAGCAGCAGGCCGCCATAACCGAGCACGTAGCCCGAGACGACCCACTGCAGCTGGGACGGGGAGAGATCGAGGTCATCCCTGATCGATGGCAACGCAACCCCCACCATCGAGACGTCCAGCCCGTCCAGGAAGAGAACGCCGCACAGCACGACCAGGGCGCCCCAGAGGCGTCCATCCCACCTGGTCCCGGACGCATCGGTTCGACCCGCCGGCTCGACGCGCGGAGGATCGATCAACTCGTTGCAGTCCGAGTGCGCAGGGTGGTACGGCACCCTTAGGGAGGAAATCAGCGATCCAAGGCGCGGTCCAATACGACTTCATGGGCCGGTGATAGGCGCCGCCTATCATCGGTAGGACCGGAATCGAGGTACTCGGAAGGGAGCGCGAGTGGCCGTCAGATCACAGGGTGGATCCGGAACCGAGGCGCTGAGTGGCGGACTCGTCTTCGTCAGCGACTCGACGACCACGTTCCCGGAGGCCGAGCTCGAGTACCGCCAGCTGGAGTACTTCGTCGCGGTCGCCGAGGAGCTCCACTTCGGGCGAGCGGCCGAGCGCATGTACATCACCCAGCCTGCGCTCTCGCAGGCGATCGCGGGCCTGGAGCGAACCCTCGACGTGAAGCTCTTCCTCCGCACCCGCCAGAACGTCGAGCTCACCGATGCCGGGGCTGAGCTGCTTCGTCACGCGAGGGGCATGCTCGCCGACCGGGAGGCCGCCGTGGCCGGGGTTCGACGGGTCGCGCGTGGCGCCGCCGGCGTGCTGCGCGTGGGAGTTGCCCTGCTCGCCGAGGAAGAGGTCGCGCCGGCCTTCGCCGCCCTCGGTACCGAGCACCCCGAGCTGCTGCTGGACCGCTCCACCGCGGTGAGCGAGCGACTTCTCGCCTCCCTCCAGAGCCGCAACCTGCACGCCGCGATCGTCCACCAGGTGCCGGCGCTGAGCAGCATCGAGGGCGTCGAATGGGAGTTGATCCGCAGCGGAAGCCTGGCCGCGTTGATGAGCGAAACGAGCGCCGCCGCCGATCTGGTCTCTCTGCAGCTCTCGGATCTCGCCGACGAGACCTTCCTCGTGCCGCCGCGAGAGCTGGCGCCAAGTGCGGTCGAGGGTATGCAGACGATGTGCCGGACCTACGGAGACTTCGAACCCGACTTGCGCGAGCTATCCACCCTGGGCGTGGACTGGCAACCGGTCGTCGCTGGTGACGGGATCGTGCTGATGGCCGAAGGCGCCGCGCGAACCGTCCGGCCGGCGGGAACCGTGGCTATCCCGCTCGAAACGCCGCCTCCGTTCCTGCTCGCGATGGCATGGAGGGGCGGGAACGGCGCCCCGATCCTTCACCTGTTCCTCGACTTCCTGCGGTCGTACCGCGACGCGCACGGCTGGGTCGGGGAGCCGGCGCCCGCCGAGGGCACTCGGGTATGAAGATCGACACTCCGTCCGGTCCGGCCCGGGCGCACCTCACACTCGCCGACGGGGCGAGGGGCGCAGTCGTACTCGGGCACGGCGCAGGCGGAGGTGTCGAGGCGCCCGACCTGGTCGCGGCGCGAGACGCGGCCCTCAGCGCAGGCTTCACGGCTGCCTTGGTCGAGCAGCCCTATCGCGTCGCGGGCCGACGCTCCCCCGCCCCGGCCAAACGGCTGGACGAGGCGTGGATCGCCGCGGTCGAGCACCTGCGAGCAGAGGAGCTCGAGGGTCTTCCCCTGATCGTCGGCGGGCGCTCGCTCGGCGCCCGAGTCGCCTGTCGGACGGTGGAGCAGACGGCGCCCGTGGCGGTCATCTGCCTCGCGTTCCCGCTGCTGCCCCC
>JBKPTM010000286.1:0-1606 GCA_046765935.1 Actinomycetota bacterium
GGCCAAGTTCAAGCGGGCCCGCTTCCTGCTCGCCTCGACCTCGGAGGTCTACGGCGACCCGGAGATCCACCCGCAGTCAGAGGACTACTGGGGGAACGTCAACCCGATCGGCCCCCGCGGCGTCTACGACGAGGCCAAGCGATACGCCGAGGCACTGACGATGGCCTACCACCGCCAGCAGGGCGTCGACACCTGCATCGTCCGGATCTTCAACACCTACGGCTCGCGGATGCGACCGCACGACGGCCGCGCGATCCCCACGTTCCTCCGCCAGGCTCTCCAGGACAAGCCGGTCACCGTCTTCGGCGACGGCAGCCAGACGCGCAGCTTCTGCTACGTCGACGACCTGATCCGCGGCCTCGTCCTGCTCGCCGAATCGGACGTCCACCTGCCGGTCAACATCGGCAACCCGGACGAGTACACGCTCCTCCAGCTCGCCGAGACCGTGATCGAGGTGGCGGGCTCGCGCTCGGAGATCACCCACCAGGCGCTGCCGGTGGACGACCCGAAGGTCCGCCAGCCGGACATCACGCGCGCCCGGCAGCTGCTCGAGTGGGAGCCGGAGATCTCGCTGCGCGAGGGCCTCAAGCGGACGATCGCCGAGGCGGGCGTGGAGCGCCTCGTCGGGCAGCCGACCTAGCGCTCCAGCCGCCGCGGCCGATCACGGGAGCGGCCTGCCCGGGTACTGGATCTGCTGGACCGACCACTTGTTGCCGTCGGGATCACTGAAATAGACGAACCGCCCCCACGGCATGTCCGTGACCTCGCTGACCTCGACGCCGCGCTCCGCCAGCTCGTCGTGGGCCGCGTGCGCGTCCTCGACGACCAGGCAGAGGCCGTCGATGCTGCCCGGCTCCATCTCATGGGCGCCGGTGGTCAGTGCGATCGAGCATCCGGATCCCTTCGGCGTGAGCTGGATGAAGCGGATCTCCTCGTTGAACTGATGGTCGTGATCGTCGTTGAACCCGACCTGGTCGACGTAGAACGCCTTGGCCCGGTCCATGTCCGAGACCGGAACCTGGATCATCTCGAGCTTCCAGTCGATCTTTGTCTTGCTCTCCGCCATCTCGATCTCCTTTCGATCGGCATCGGGGTCTAAGCTTCCCCTTGCTCGCTGAGTTACTTACGTGCTAAATATCTTAGTAGATAAGGGATTATGTCGCAACCCCGGAAGAACAAGAAGAACCTAATTGGGGAGCTGATCAGCGAGTTCAGGGTCGCCGGGAACCAGGACAGCGCCTTCGACAACCTGGCGGCTGAGCGGCTCGGCCTCAACCGGACCGACCTCCACTGCGTGAACATCATCGAGAACAGCGGGGGGCTCACTGCGGGCGAGCTGGCGAAGGAGGCCGGGCTGACGACCGGGGCGGTCACCGGCGTGGTCGACCGCCTCGAGCGCGCCGGGTACGCGCGCCGCGTCCCCGATCCGGCCGATCGCCGCCGGGTGAAGCTCGAGGTGACGCCGAAGTTCTACGCCCGCGCCGACAGGATCTGGGGGCCGGTCGCGAAGGACTGGGCCGCCCGTCTCGGGGGGCGCTTCACCGCCACCGAGCTCGAGCGGTTCATCGAGTTCCTCCAGACCACCACTGAGCTCTCACGCGAGCAC
>JBKPTM010000287.1:0-3041 GCA_046765935.1 Actinomycetota bacterium
GTGTCGACCTTCGCGAGCGCCTCCTGGATCCGGGCGTCCGACTCGGCCTGCAGACGGCGCATCTCCTTGTCGATCCGGTCCTCGGCCTCTTGCTGGAGACGGGTGCGCTCCTCCGCCAGCTTCGTCTCGGCGGTCTCGACGCGGGCTCCGGCGTCCTCGATCTGCTTCGTGTTCTCGTCGAGGCGCCGCTGAGCCGCCTCGGCCGCTTCGGCCGCGGCCTCGCGCTCCTTCTGCAGCGATTCCTGGTGCGAGCGGAGCTCGGACTCATAGCGGGCCTCGGCTGCTTCGCGTGCCGCAGCGATCTCGTTGCTGGCTCGGGTGTCGGCCTCCGACTTGATCTGCGCGATCCGCTCCGCCATCTCGCCCTCGAGCTCCCGCCGGATGCCGGCCTCGAGCTCCGCGCGGCTCTGCTCGAGCAGCTCGCGCTCCCGCTCCGATCGCCTGGCGTCCTCGCGGGCCCGCTCCTCCTTCGCTTCGCGCTCCAGCTCGGCGAGGCGCTCCTGGGCCTCGCGCAGAGCGGCTGCGGCCTCATCTCGCTCGGCGACCAGCTGCGCCTCGCGCTCGTCGCTCCGCATGTCGGAGACCTTGGCCGGGGTGGCGGCGCGGGCCTCGGCCTCCTCGAGCCGCCGCTGGACCGCCTCGAGCGATCGGGCGGCGCGTTCCCGCTCGCGCTCGAGGTCCTCCTCGAGGGCCATGATCTCGGCGGTCGCCCTCTCCTCCGCCTGGCGCCGAGCGGCGTCGACGGCCCGCTCGAGGCGTTCTTCCTGTCCCCCGTCCGCCGGCTCGGCTCCGCCCGTCTCGGCGCCTTCCTCTTGGCGCTCGCTCATCGAGCCGACTCTAATCGCTGAAGGGCACATCTTTCGTCACACCGCGCTCCCCTCTCGTGCGCCGGGGACGCTCACTCTGCCTCGAAACGAGCCGAGGAGGTTTGCATGAGGGAAGTCGTCGCCCGACTCCTGTTCGCCGCGCAGTCGGCGAGCGGCCGGCTGCTGGCGCAGCCGGCGCGTCGCGGTCAGGGAACGGTCGAGTACGTCGGCCTGATCCTGCTCGTCGCCCTCCTGATGGTGGGCATGGTCGCCGCGATGAAGGGCTTCCAGGGCAAGCAGGGCTTGGAGCTCGCCCAGACGATCGTGGACAAGATCCGCGAGGCGGTGGGCCAGGTCAAGTTCAAGTGAGAGCTGCCGCGCCTGGGCTCCGGCCCGGGCGCGGTGCGCCTCGGTTCTGGGACACTGGCGCCATGGCGGCCAGCCGCTCCTACGACCGCGCCCCAGCCGACCCGCGCCCGATCACGATTGAGCCCGGATTCGTCCGGACCGCCAACGGCTCGGCCCTGATCTCACAGGGCGAGACGCGGGTGATCTGCACCGCGTCGGTGAGCGACTCAGTGCCGCGCTGGATGGAGGGCAAGGGGCGCGGGTGGGTCACCGCGGAGTACGCGATGCTGCCCGCCTCGACCGGCGACCGGAAGGCCCGGGACATCTCCCGCGGCAAGCAGGACGGGCGTGGCGTCGAGATCCAGCGGCTGATCGGGCGGTCACTGCGCGGCGTGGTCGACTTCGCGGCGCTCGGCGAGCGCTCCGTCTACGTGGACTGCGACGTGCTCCAGGCCGACGGAGGAACCCGCTGCGCGGCGATCACCGGCGGATTCGTCGCCCTTCAGCAGGCGCTCTCGGCACTGGTCGACGCCGGGACGATCGATCGCCTGCCCCTGGACCAGTCGGTCGCCGCGATCAGCGTGGGCATGGTGGACGGCAGGGCGCTCTGCGACCTCGACTACCTCGAGGACTCGACCGCCGAGGTGGACGCAAACGTGGTCATGACCGGCGACGGAGGCCTGGTCGAGGTCCAGGCGACAGCCGAGCGGACCCCGCTCTCCCGCGCCTCGCTCGACGAGCTGCTCGCGCTGGCCGAGGGCGGCATCGCCAGGCTGCGCGAGGCGCAGGAGTCGGCGCTCGGGGCGCTCCCCGCCTGAGCCTTCCGCGGCGATGCCGGCGCTGATCGTCGCAACGCGCAACGAGCACAAGCTCCGCGAGCTGCGCGAGCTCCTGCCCGGCGTCGAACTCGAACCGCTGCCGCCGGAGGTCGAGCTGCCGCCCGAGGAGTGGGACTCGTTCGCCGAGAACGCCCTCGGCAAGGCCCGCGCGGCGCACGCCGCCACGGGCCGCCCTTCGATCGCAGACGACTCCGGCATCGAGGCCTACGGGCTGGGCGGCCGCCCGGGGGTCCGTTCGGCCCGCTACGCGGGCGAGCAGGCCACCGACGAGCAGAACCTGCAGAAGCTCCTCGATGAGGTCGGGGCGCAGGACGACCGCAGGGTCGCCTACGTCTCCGTGGTCGCGCTGGTGGACGAGGGTGCCAACGAGTCGATCTTCGAGGGACGCTGCGAGGGGACGCTCACCACCGATCCGAGGGGCACCGGCGGCTTCGGCTACGACCCGGCCTTCGTCCCGGACGACACCGGTCCCGACGACGGCCGCACGATGGCCGAGCTCACGCCCGAGGAGAAGAACGCGATCAGCCACCGTGGCAGAGCGGCCCGCGCGCTGGCCGTGCACCTCGGCGTGGAGGCCTCGCCGTGAGCGCAGTCGGGCCGATCGCTGCCGGGTCCCGCGTCACGAAGCCCGCCGCGGCGGCTGTCTCGATCGCTTCCAACTCGGCCCTGATCGCGCTGAAGCTCGGCGCCGCGGCGATCACGGGCTCGGTCGCGATCCTGAGCGAGGCGCTCCACTCGGCGATCGACCTGATCGCCTCGGTGATCGCCTTCGTCTCGGTGCGCAAGGCCGACGAGCCCGCCGACGTCGAGCATCCCTACGGGCACGAGAAGGTCGAGAACGTCGCGGCCACGATCGAAGGCATGCTGATCATCGTCGGCGCCGGAGTGATCGTGTACGAGGCGGTCCACCGTCTGGCGGTGGGGGCGTCGGTCGACAATCTCGGAGTAGGGATCGCGGTGATCGGCTTCTCCGCCGTGGCCAACGTGGTCGGCGCGGTGGGCCTCGCGGCCGCAGTCAACCTGCTCTGAACTCCCTCGGCGACTCCGC
>JBKPTM010000288.1:0-3845 GCA_046765935.1 Actinomycetota bacterium
AGCAGGAAGAGCTTGTGGGGGAACATCGTCAGGTGGTAGTCGTGGCTGACCTTCGAGGCCGGTACGCAGAAGATCTCCTTGCCCCCCAGCGTCAGCAGCCACGAGAGCTCGACGTCCTCGTGGTAGAGGAAGCCGCTCTCGTCCCAGCCGCCGATCGACTCGAGGTCAGCGCGCCGGACCAGGAACGCGGCTCCGTGCAGGCCGCTCACCCGGAAGGGGTGGCCGCCCGCCCGGCCCCGCGGCTCCTCCAGCCAGCGGTTGAAGCCGAGTGCCGTGACGTGAACGTTCTGGCCGGCGGCGTTGATCCGCACGGGGTCGGACTCGAGCACGATCAGCGGGCAGACGGCACCTGCGTCGGGCGTCGCCTCCAGGAACGAGATCAGCGGGTCGAGCCAGTCGGGGCTCACCACCACGTCCATGTTGAGGACGGCCACGTAGGCGCCGCGCGCCTCCGCGAGCGCGAGATTGACCGCTCCGGCGTAGCCGCGGTTGGTCGGCGAGCGCAGCAGCCTGACCGAGTCGTGGCGCTCGGCCGCCTCCGCGGCGATCGAGTCGCTCCCGTCCGAGGAGGCGTTGTCCACCACCAGCACCTCGGCGCCGGCGTCGCCCGTGTCGGCGACCAGGGCGTCCAGGCAGCGCGGGAGGGCGTCGGCGCCGTTGTAGTTGACGACTACGACCGAGACCAGCGGGGCTGAGCCCGTACCCGGAGCGGAGGGCGACACCGCGATCGACCGATCAGCCGCTCGTGCCGCTCTTCGCGGCGGCGTCCTCCTCGACCGCGCGGCTGAGGCGCCCGCTGAAGATCGAGATGAAGAGCACGGCCGAGATCACCTGGAGTCCCAGCACCAGGAAGCTGGTGGTCAGGACCAGCCCGCGGGTGTCCGTGAAGACGTTGTTGCCGGCCCACTGGACCGTGAGCTGGACCAGCTTCGCGATCGATCCGAGCAGCAAGACCAGCCCGAGCAGCCCCACGACGAGGCGGAAGCGCACGGAGATCACGCGGCGAAGCCACGGCGGCGGCGGCTTGCCCGCCTCGACCCCATAGAGGGCCGCCGCCACGCCGAAGATCACGAGCTGGAACGCCGCCAGCACGCCGAGCGCGGCCACGATGAAGCTGTGGATGTTGAGCCCGAGGTAGGAGGTGTGCACCGGGCCGTTCGAGAGCAGCACCGCCCCGGTGACCGAGATCGCCATCAGGACCAGGCCCGGGACGATGAAGGTCAGCGTCGGGTTGTAGATCAGCAGCAGCACGATCACGCGGCCGAGGATGCGCAGGCCGTCCTTCCAGGGACTGAGCTTCTTCTCGCCGACCCGGGGGAGGTAGGAGATCGGGATCTCGGCCTCCCGCAGGCCACGCGCCTTCGCCTTGATGCCGATCTCGGTCTCGATATCGAAGCCGCGCGCCTCCGTGCCGAGCTTCACGGCCTCGGAGCGGCGCATCGCGTAGAGACCCGTGAGGTGGTCGGTCCCCTCGAGGCCATGGCTGATCGAGAGCAGCTTGTTGAAGAACCAATTTCCCACCCGGTTGACAACCGGCATGCTCTCCGGCTCGGACTCTCGGACGCCCCGGACAAGGTCGTGATCGTCGAGCAGCTCGACCATCTCCTTGATGGCCGGCACCGGGTAGGTCGCGTCGGCATCCATGATCACGACGTTCTCGCCCTGGGCCTCGGCGATTCCGCTGCGGATGGCGACGCCCTTGCCGCGGTTGGACGCGTGCCGCACGAGTCGGACCGGATAGCGCTCGGCGACGTCCGCCGTGTCGTCATTGGAGCCGTCGTCGACCACGAGTACCTCGTAGGTCCGGTCGAGGTACTCGCCCAGCTCATCCAGCACGTGCGGCAGGGCAGCGCCCTCGTTGTAGGCGGGCAACACGACGGTCGTGCGCACGCCGTCGGCGCTCCCGCGCTGCGGCTCCTCGGTTCGCCTGTCGGCAGTGATGGGCATGGCTGCGGGCCCCCCTGGGGCAGCAGAAGGATAGGAGCGGGAGGGAGCTCTGGCGAGATCAGTCTGTCGCGGCCTCTGCGGCCTTGCGCCCCTCGAGGATCTCCTCGCGCTCCTTGAGCCGGTTCCGGCGCCGGGTCTCGGCCTCGCGCTGTCGGCGCTCCTCGATCGGCGCCTCGACCTCGAGCGGCGGGACGGGCATCGGCATGCCCTGCTCGTTCACGGCCACCATCGTCAGGTATGCCGTGCTGGTGGAGCGCACGTCCCCGGTGACGGCGTTCTCCGCCTCGACCCGAACTCCGACCTCCATCGAGGTCCGCCAGACCGCGTTGACGCTCGCGACGCAGCGCAGCAGCTCCCCGACGTGCACGGGATGGAGAAAGGTCATGCGATCCACCCCCGCGGTGACGACGCGGTTGCCGCAGTGGCGGATCGCCGCGATGCCCGCTGCCTCGTCGCACATCCTCATCACCACGCCGCCGTGCACCATGCCTGCGGAGTTCGCGTCCTGGATGCTCATCCACCGGATCAGCTCCGAGCGGGAGCGAGAGACCGGGCGCGGCTCTTCTGCGCTGGGCTGCTTCCCCTCCGTCATCCGGCGCGAAGCCTAGTCGGCACTACCCTGCGCTCGGATCATGCCCCGCCACGGCGACATCACGGTCGTCATCCCCTGCTTCAACCACGGGCGGTTCCTGCTCGAGTCGGTCGAGCTCGCGCTCGGCCAGGAGGGCGGCCCCCCGAAGGTGATCGTGGTGGATGACGGCTCCACCGACGAGGAGACGATCCGCGCGCTGGACGAGGTGCCCGCGGGCGTCGAGGTGATTCGTCAGGCCAATGCCGGGGTCTCGGCGGCCCGCAACGCCGGGTTCGAGCGCGCGGACTCCGACCTGCTGCTGATGGTGGACGCCGACGACCGCCTCACGCCCGTCGCGCTCAACGTTCTCCGCCCGCCCCTCGAAGCGAACCCGGACGTCGGCTACTGCTACGGGTTGATGAAGCTGATCGGGGCCTGGTCGGGCGTCCTGCGCTTCCCCGACTTCGACCCCTACATCCTCCTGCACCGCTCGATCGCCGGCGCCCAGCTCGGCCTGGTTCGGCGCCGCTGCTGGGAGGACGCGGGCGGCTTCGACCCCGCGATCGACGGCTACGAGGACTGGGACTTCTGCCTCAGTGCCCTCGAGAAGGGCTGGCGCGGCCTCCAGATCGACCGGGTCACCCACGAGTACCGAAAGCACGAGCGCTCCGGCAACGAGGAGCATCGCCGCCGCTACCGCCACGTCTACCGCCAGATCCGGGCCAAGCACGCGGACCTCTTCGCCCGGCGCAGTGAGTTCGCCCGGCAGTCCGACCTCGGCCCGCTGCATCGCCTGGCGTACCGGACCTACTGGGCCTGGCGCCCGATCCCGGCCCCGATCGAGAAGGCGCTCTACGAGAAGGTGCTCTTCAGGCGGGACCGGCCGGCGATCCGCTAGCCGGCCCGGCAGAGGAAGAGATGCTCGGCGGGGTCGAGCTCGCAGCGCTCGACGGTGGTCTCGTCGAACAGGTCGGCGGCGGTGCGGTCATCGACCTGGAACCCGGCCTCGCGCAGGCGGTCCAGGAGGTCGGTGCCGTAGATCCGGACGTGGTCCTGCTGGCCGAAGGCGACCATCCGGTCGAGCGGTGAGGTGATCGAGGGGTCCTCGTAGGTCGTGACGCCGGGGCGGTAGGGGACCAGCACCAGCGCCAGACCGCCGTCGCTCAGCACCCGCCGGAGCTCTCGCATCGCCGCGCGATCGTCGGGGACGTGCTCGAGCACGTGGCTGCAGAGGATGAGATCGAACGAGTCGTCCGGCAGGTCCATGTCGGAGATGTCCAGGCGGAGATCGGCGGGCGCGTAGAGATCGGCGGTGACCCGCTCGATC
>JBKPTM010000289.1:0-1692 GCA_046765935.1 Actinomycetota bacterium
CGGGTCTTTATCGAGCACTACTTCGACTACCTCGAGGCCAATCGCGACAACGCCTGGCTGATGTACGGGGAGGCCTCCCGCTCGGTGGTCGACGAGATGCGCGAGCGAAACGCGCAGACGATCGCCGGGATCTTCGAGCGGGCCGCCGAGGAGGCCGGGCGGGTGCCGGACCCGGTCGGCATCTCGGTGCTGGCACACGGGCTCGTCGGGGCCGGCGAGCAGGTCGGCCGCTGGTGGATCAACAACCGCGACGTGACCAAGGAGGAGGCGGTCGAGCGCTTCCTCGCCGCCTCCCGCGGCACCGTCGCCGCGGCCTTCTCAGCGATGGAGCTGAAGGAGTGAGTGCTCGGACCGCGGGTCGCCTGCTGGCGGCACTGCTCCTGCTCTCCGCCTTGGCTGCGTCGCCCGCCCTGGCGGCGGGACCGCCGCCGCTCTCCGCCGATCACGGCCTGCCCAACCTCGCCTCTCCCTACGGCAGCGGCAACTTCGGCCGCTGGCGGGTCGACCGCTTCGGCCTGCCGGCCTACAGCTACGCGATCGATCCCACGAGCGCGCCTCAGGCCCAGCAGTCCGAGCTCGCCGGCTCCACCGACGCCTGGCACCAACTCGGCAACGACTACCTGGTGGCGGACGCGCACAACCTCGGCTACGTCCAGCTCTGGAGCCAGGCCCGCGCGTACCAGTGGATCAATCGCTTCGAGGAGGACGCCGGCCATTACGCGGGTGGCTACGGCTATCTCTGGCTCGGCGACCGGACGATCAGCACGCTCTACGCCGACCACCCGCCGGGCGCGCGCACCGAGCGGGACTTCGGCTCGGGCTACTTCCACCGGCGGACCGCCTCCAAGCCGGTCGACGTGAACGAGGAGGTCTACGCGCCATTCGGCAACGCGCCGCTGCTCTTGCACGACGTCACGATCCGCAACACGTCGCACCGCCGCCTGGCCGCGAGCTGGGTGGAGTACTGGGACGTCAATCCCTACGACGAGTACCGCGACACGCACCTCGCTCTCGCCGCGCCGCGCTACTCGAAGCCCGGGCGAACGCTCTCTGTCGCGGAGGCCCCGGATGAGATCGACTCGAGTCCTCTCTCCGTCTTCGCGACGGCGCTCCGCGGCCGCGTGCGCGGCTGGGAGACGAACGGCGCCGCGTTCTTCGGCGGCGGGGGACGGGCGAATCCAGCGGAAGTCGCCTCGGGCGCCCTCGGTCAGTCGCTCGCTCCGCCCGTGGCCGAGGGCCAGACCGGGACGACGATGTTCGCCCTGCGCTCGCCGGTCAAGCTCCGACCCGGCCAGTCGGTGACGCTGCGCTACGCGTATGGGGCCGCGCACGCTGCGCAGATTCCATCCCTGGTGAAGCACTGGCGGCGCGCCGATGCCCCATTCGCGCGCAGCCAGCGCGCCTGGCGGAGCTGGGTCCCGCGAGTGAGCTTCTCGGGCAAGAACCGCTGGCTCTCGCGGGAGCTCGCCTGGGACGGCTACATGCTGCGCTCCGGGGCGACCTTCGAGGAGACCTGCGGGCATCACATCGTCTCGCAGGGCGGGTACTACCAGTACGACTTCGGCTGGCAGGCGGCCTTCCGCGATCCGCTCCAGCACGCGCTGCCGCTGATCTACTCGGATCCGGGTCTGGCCCGCGAGATCCTCCGCTACTCGGCCCAGGAGCAGAACAGGGCGAGCGGCGAGATCCCGT
>JBKPTM010000290.1:0-7203 GCA_046765935.1 Actinomycetota bacterium
GTCCTCGACCCTGGTCCGGAGCCGGCCGCGTGCGATCGCGATCGCGGGATTCTCCCTGCCCTGGAACACTCGGTTCGCGACCGCGGACTCCATGCTCAGTCGGAGCTTCGGCTTGGCGGCGGAGCGGCTGGAGAAGTTCCAGGTCAGGCAGTGACGGCCCCGGTCTGCCCGCGAGACGTTGAGGACCAGCTTCACGTCCGGGAACTCGATCCTGAGCGGCGCGGCTGCCGCGCTCAACCTCGGCCCGTCGTCCGGGTCAACGTCGATCTCGCGAAGCACCGAGTCGAGGATGTCCTTGAGCTCCTTCTTCGTCAGGTGCTCGCCCGAGGCTGACCCTCGACCTGAGGTCAAGCCTTTTGCAGATTTCGTCTTGGTTCCCACTGGGAGCACCGACCGCGAGTAAGCCTACCCTCGGAAACCGGATCCGGCACCCCGCTGTAGCGTGCCCGGCCCCATGCCGCACCACCTCCGGCCCAGCACCGCCTACGCGACGGACGCCCTGCTTCCCGGAGACCCAGGCCGCGCCCTGGCGCTCGCCCAGCAGCTGCTCACGGAGCCGCGGATGAGCAACCACGCCCGCGGGCTCTGGGGATATACGGGAGAGACGCCCGCGGGCCACCCGTTGAGCATCCAGTCGACCGGCATGGGAGGCCCGAGCGCGGCGATCGTCCTGCAGGAGCTGGCCGAGCTCGGCGTGCGGCGGGCGATCCGCGTCGGCACTTGCGGCGCGCTGGAGCCGGGACTGGGACACGGCGAGCTGATCGTCGCGAGCGATGCCCTGGCGGAGGACGGGGCGAGCCGGGCGCTCGGCGCCGGCGAGGCTGCGGAGCCGGATCCCGACCTGACGGGCCGTCTGGTCGCCGCGCTCCCCGGGGCGCCCGCCCCCGTCCGGATCGTGACCACCGATCTCTTCTATGACAGCGAGGGGGGCGAGGAGGGCCCGCCGCGGCCTCGCGCCGACGCCTGGCTCAGGCGTGGAGCAGTCGCCGTCGAGATGGAGGCGGCCACGCTGTTCGCGCTGGGCGGCCGGCTCGGCGTGGCGACCGCGTGCGTGCTCGCCGTGTCGGACACCTTCGAGGACGGACGGCGGCAGCGGATCGAGGACGAGCAGCTGGCCGATGCGGCCGCCCGCATGGGCTCAGTGGCCGCCGCGGCCCTGGAGGGCTGAACGTCAACCCTGGCTCGAGGCTCGCGGCGGCGCGGCCTGCCGCTCTCGCCGCAGCTCCGCGACCTCCCGGCTGAGCCGATCGAGCGCGTCCTCGACCTCCTCGAGGCGCTCCGACACGGCGCGCAGCCGCCGGGCGAGGCGATCGACGTCGTTCCCCGTGGGGAGGTTGAGGTTGCGAATCACCGCGGTGCCCGCCTCCGAGGCCCGCTCCCGCACCCCGAACGCGACGTGCAAGGCCTGGTTCATCCACGGGTTCTCGACCAGGAGCTGGGCGATATCGCCGAGGGCGCTCTCGCCCCGGATTGGCCCCTGATCGCGCCTTTCTTCGCCGCCGCCCTCGTCCATATGGTTCAGGGCACGGTACCGCTCCAGGAGAGGGATCCGATGACCTGTCGGCCGCTGGCGCGCCCCGGCGCGACGCGTTGCTTACTGTTTCGGTCAACTATGCGCGCCTGCGGCGGGATATTGAGCTTGCGTTGCCCTACGGCCCCAGGCGACGGTTCCCCGTTGCAAAGGGAAAACCGAATCAGTAGCGTCCGCCGTACCCGTGGCTGCAGGGAGGCTGCGTCCGGCAGACCCTGGAAGACCCAGAGCTTCGCGGGCAAGATCGGCTAGCCAATGAGAAAAAAGCTTCTCGTGACCATCGCTCTCGGTGGAGCCCTGGCGATAATTGCCGCGGGAAGCGCGAGCTCGCTCTCAGTCGGGACGGGCGACCTGACCGCCACAGTGCCTGGAACGGGCGGCGGTGGCAGCGGCAACGTCCTTCCGCAGTGCGCCGACCTCTCCGACAACGACGGCGACGGCCTCGTCGACCTCTCGGATCCGGGCTGCAGCGGCCCGGCCGACACCGACGAGTACAACGCCCCGACCGGGTCGGGTGGCGGCACGACAACCGGTGGGGGGACGACCACCGGCGGCGGCACCACGACCGGCGGCGGCACCACGACCGGCAGCTCGACGACGACCACGGGCAAGAGCGGCAAGTCCGGTAAGGCTTCCCCCGGCGCCAAGGGCCTGTTCGGCAAGCAGAACAAGAAGGGCAAGGGCGCCAAGGCGATCGCGAAGGGTGAGCGCCAGAAGATCCAGGAGCCGGCCCTCCGCAACCCGGACGGCTCCCCCACCCCGCAGAACCCGAGCCTGACCGTCGCCCAGTTCGGCCCCGCCCCGATCGGCGTCCCGAATTTCGTGATCGACTCCTTTGAGATCCCTCCCTTCCTGCTGCCGATCTACCAGTCCTGCGGCACCGAGTACGGGATCCCCTGGCAGGTGCTCGCCGGCATCAACAAGATCGAGACGGCCTTCGGCACCAACCTGAACGTCTCTTCGGCCGGGGCCGAGGGCTGGATGCAGTTCATCCCCTCGACCTGGGCCGCCTATGGCGTCGACGCCAACGACGACGGCACGAAGGACCCGTACAACCCGGTCGATGCGATTTGCGCCGCGGCCCGCTATCTGCGGGCAGCGGGCGGCGACAGGGATGTCCGTCAGGCGATCTTCGCCTACAACCACGCCGACTGGTACGTCGACGAGGTCCTGCTCTACGCCAACCAGTACGGCAAGCTGCCGGACGCCCTGGTCGGCTCGCTGACGGGTCTCACCGAGGGCGCGCACTTCCCGGTCGCCGCCGACGCTCGCTATGCCGACGACATCAACGACGCAGCGGCGCTCTCCCGCTCCACAACTCAGCGCAAGGCCGCCGGCAACGCCGCCGATGTGATCGAGTCGAACGCCCAGCGCCGAAGCATCAACATCTACTCGAGCCTTAACGCTCCGGTCGTCGCGGTCAACGACGGCGTCATCAAGAAGATGGGCGACTCCAAGCAGCTCGGCAAGTTCATCGTCCTCCAGGACGCGTACGGCAACCGCTACACCTACGCGCATCTCGGGGAGATCGAGAAGGTCCACCCGGTCCCGCGCGAGAACAAGCTCTCCGCCAAGGACTTCCAGCTGACCAACCCGAACAAGGACGCCGCTCCGACCCAGCCCGCGTCCGCCGGCGACAACTCGCAGGTGAAGAAGGCCGCGGCGGCGCCAAAGGCCTCGAGCAAGCGGAAGAGCGGACCGCGCAACACCGAGGATCTCCGCAACCGGCTCTTCGCCCTGCCCCAGCGGTCAGGTAACGCGAACACCTCCACCGTTCCCGATCAGCTCGATCAGCTGCTCGGCCGCGCGGTGCCCGGCTACGAGACCTTCAAGTCCGCCCTCGCCCCGAGCTTCCAGTTCGATCAGAAGACCATGGAGCTGAAGCCGCTCAAGGTCGGCTCCAAGGTCACCGGCGGCACGGTGCTCGGCCGGGTCGGCCAGCCGGACGCCGCTCCGCCCCACGTCAACTTCGCGATCCGGCCCGCCGGCCGCGGCGCTCCCACCATCGACCCGAAGCCGATCCTCGATGGCTGGAAGCTGCTCGAGACCACCGCGATCTACCGGGCCGCCGACAAGAACCCGTTCTCCGACAACCCGACCGTCGGCCAGGTTCTGCTGATGTCGAAGGCAGCGCTCCAGCAGCGTGTGCTGAACGACCCGGCCCTCTCGATCTACTCCTGCGGTCGTAACGACATCGCGACCGGCCAGATCGACCGCCGCGTCCTGGCGGTGATGGAGTACCTGGTCGCCAAGGGCTACCGCCTCACGATCACCTCGCTCAAGTGCGGCCACTCGTATCTGACCGCCTCGGGCAACGTCTCGGCGCACTCCTACGGCTCGGCGGTCGACATCGCGGCCGTGAACGGGATCCCCATAACCGGGCACCAGGGGCCGGGCACGATCACCGAGGCGGTGATCAAGGATCTCCTGCTCCTGCAGGGGACGATGCGCCCGGCGCAGATCATCTCCCTGATGGATCTCGGGCCACCGACCTTCATCCTGCCCGACCACTACAACCACATCCACGTCGGCTACACCTTCACCACCGCCGGCAGCTCGATCAAGCAGCTCGGCCAGATCCTCAAGCCCGAGCAGTGGCAGAGGCTGATCCAGCGCCTCGGTCAGATCCAGAACCCGAAGGTGCCCGCGAAGCCGTCTGCCGCCTCGCTGCCGGCGAATGGCAAGGGCGACTAGCGGCACCCGTCCCACGCCCAGGACGTCGATAACCCGAGCCAGCTTCGTCCAGCTAGAGCTGGCGGGCAAGATCGGTCTGCCCGAGGGCCGCTACCTGGTCCGCGAGGACGACACGGAGAGGGTCCTGATCGTCCAGGAGCTGGAGGCACCGCGGCAACGGCGGCGAGGGCGCCGTCGCGCGCGCCCGGTCGAACCAGGCGAGCCAGAGCAGGTCCCGGTGACGCGCGTGACCGTCACCGGCGGGTCCATCGAGAACGCCGAGGAGGGCTCAGCCTGGCTCAAGGAGGCGCTCCGGGATCGTGAGCAAGGATCGAGGGAGCTTCGCGACGCCACGCGGATCGTGAACCGCGCGCTGAGCGCCCTGCGGGCCGAGGCACGCGACCCGCTGGTCCAGGAGATCGGTGCGACCAAGGCGCTCGCGATCCGGATCGGACACGGGACGGGCGACGAGCTGGCAGAGGGCCGCTGGACCGAGGCGATGCAGCTGCCGCCGCCCCACCGTGGCCGGCTCGACGACGTCGAGCCCCAGTCGCGCGTCGCCGCCGTCTTAGCCGGACGAGACGAGGTGCATCCCGCCGAGACGCTGATGCAGCGCGCTCGCCTCGATGCCCAGCACGGCCGTGACGCCGAGGCCCGCTACGGGCTGCGCGCCGCGCGGGCCGCGCTCGAGGCGGAGCCCAGCCCTCGCCGCGACCAGCTCCGGAAGGAGCTGGCCGCGATCGAGGAGAAGCTGGGTCAGGCGGCTTCCCAGTAGGCGGGCTGGCCCTCGAGCTCGAGCTCGGCCTCGTCGACCGATTCCGCCTCGGCGATCATCGGCCGGGAGCGGATGACCAGAGTGGTGATTCCGATCGCCGCTGTGACCAGGCCGGCGCCGATCCAGAAGGCCAGGTGGAAACCACCGGTCAGGGCTGCGTCGGGGGAGCTTCCACTCGCCAGCAGCGTGTCCGTCCTGGTCGCGGAGAGGGTCGCCAGGACCGCTAGTCCAAGCGCGCCCCCTACCTGCAGCGAGGTGTTGACCAAGCCCGACGCGAGACCCGAGTCCTCGGCGGTCGCACTCGACATCGCGAGGCCCATCAGCGACGGGAAGGAAAGGCCCGCTCCGAGTCCCAGGAGGAGCATCGGGGCCAACAGGTCACCGAGATAGCTGGAGTGGACCGGGGAAAGCGCGAACAGCACCAGTCCCGCCACGATCAGCACCTGTCCGACCAGGAGCACGGGCTTCGCGCCGAAGCGCATCACCAGCCGCTCGGAGAATCCCACGGAGAGGATCCCGATCGCGAGCGCGACCGGCAGGAAGGCGAGGCCGATCTCCAGCGGGTCGTAGCCGAGCACGCGCTCCAGGTAGAGGCTGCCGAGGAAGAACATGCCGAACATTCCGGCGACGAACAGAGCCTGGACCGCGTTCGCGCCCGAGACGTTCCGGTTCCGGAAGATGCGAAGCGGGACGAGCGGGGTCCGCGCCGTCGCCTCCCTCGCGATGAAGGCGGCGATCAGGGCGAGCGACGTGGCTCCCAGGCCGAGGGTGAGCGGGGCACCCCAGCCGTCATCGGCCGCGGGCTTGACGATCGTGTAGACGCCGAGCATCAGTGCGGCGGTGATCAGCACAGCTCCGAGCGCGTCGGCCCCCTTGCTGAGGCCAATGCCCTCATCCCGCTCAACCACCCGCGTCGCGGCGAGTGCCGTTGCGACGCCGATCGGGACGTTGACGAAGAAGATCCAGTGCCAGCTCAGGGCCTGGGTGAGGACGCCGCCCAGCAGGAGGCCGATCGAAGCGCCGGCGGCGGCGACGAAGCTGTAGATGCCGATCGCCTTTGCCTGGTCACGCGGCTCGGGGAACATCGTGACGATCATTCCCAGGATCACGGCGGACGTGGTGGCGCCGCCGACGCCCTGGAGGAAGCGGGCTCCGACGAGCATCTCCTGGGTCTGGGCGACGCCGCAGAGAACCGAGGCGACCGTGAACAGGGCCAGGCCGCTCATGAAGATCGTCTTCCGCCCGATCAGATCGCCCAGCCGGCCGGCGAGGAGGAGCAGGCCGCCGAAGGTGATCAGGTAGGCGTTCACGACCCAGGCGAGGGTCGACTGAGAGAAGCCGAGGTCGTCCTTGATTGAGGGCAGCGCGACGTTCACGATCGTCTGGTCGAGGACGATCATCAGCATGCCGACGCAGAGGACCACGAGCGCGATCCAGCGGGAGCGGTCGCTCTGCCCCTCTATCGAAGTCTTCGGTGCCTCCACTGCTGCTATGTCCGTCATCCGTGTGTGCCCCCTGCGGGTAGTGGCTTCCTAGTTCGATAAGCACCGTAGCAAATAGTCTCGTACAAGATCATCTTGTGATGATCGAATGTGCGTCTCGTCACACACCGCGGCCTGCGGAGTGCGACTCGAACGAGTTGCGCGGGTAGCTAGTGGCGGGGCTCGCGCCGCCGCAGAGGCGGAGAGTCCGGCGCGGGCTGAGCGAGGCGGTCCTTGACGAGCGAGCCGAGCGCCTCGAGGAAGACCTTCCTCTCCCTCGCTGGAAGGCTCTCGAGGACGTCGCCCTGGATCCGGTCGATGATCTTCTGCCCCTGGGCGACCGTGCGCTCGCCGGCCTTGGTCACCGAGATCACCCGGGCGCGGCGATCTGCGCTCGAGGGCCTGCGCTCGGCGAGTCCCTTTTCCTCGAGCTCGTCGACCGTCACGACCATCGTGGTCTTGTCGAGACCGATCTGCTCGGCGAGCTCCTTCTGAGTGAACTCACCGGTCCTGGCTGTGGCAAGGACGTGGTAGCCGCGGTTGGACACACCGAGCGGCTCGAGTGCCGCCGCAACCTCGCTGACGAGGTTGAAGTGCGCCTGAGTAAGCAGCCAGCCCAGGTTGCCGGCAAGGCAGTCCGGACACTCGTCCGTGGCCTTGATGCTCTCGCGCAGCTCTTCTTTTGTCGCTACCGCCATCCTCGGTAACCGTAGCACCGTAGGTAGAGCAGAAAACTATCTGCT
>JBKPTM010000291.1:0-2492 GCA_046765935.1 Actinomycetota bacterium
GCGATTCGCTCGCGACGGGTCACCTCGGACGCGGGCCGCGCTCGCGCCCTGGCCTCGATCAGGGCCCATCGCGGGGCGCGTCTCAGCCGTTGTCGAGGCGCGTCCGGATAGGGCGTTCCGTACTCACGGGCGAGATAGGAGAGCGCGTCGTCCATCACCGCACCGAGCCAGTAGCGCTCGCTCATCGCGACCAACCGCTCCCAATCGAAGGGCTCCGGGTCGCGCAGCAGTACCACGGCGTCCGCGACCCAGCGCACACCCGAATCGAGCGGGTTCCACCGCCAGGCGTGCTCCACCGTCATCAGGAGCAGGTCGGCGCGGGCCGGCACGAGGCACTCCGCCCCGCGCAACGGGACGCGGCGGGCCGCTGTCCAGAAGGGGCTCTCGGCGTCAGGCTGGTTGATCGTCGCCAGGGCACGCCGATGCAGGTCGACATCGAGCCCGCCCGGCCCGGCGAAGCCGACAGCGTGACGATCGCCGATCCGCTGGTCCCCGTGCTCGACGTCGAACGCGCGCGAGAAGCCGTGCTCGTCGAAGAGCTGCATCGCGAATGAAAACCGGCCCTCGGGCACGAGGAGATCGACGTCGTACCGGGTGCGGAGCCAGGCGCGGCCTCCGTAGCCTTCCGGGAGGGCCCAGCCCTTGAGCAGCATCGGCGTCGCATCCGCATCGTCGAGCGCGTTCAGGACCGGCGCCATCACCCGCTGGGCCTGCTGGATGTGGGCCCAGGTGTACTTGGCGATGCCTCGGGCGCGGCCGGCGACGTCATCGTCGCCCAGGCGCGCGCCGAGGTTGTCGACCACGAGCGGCAGCAGGCGCATGCTGCCGCCGTCCATCCGGTCGAAATCGACCGCGCTGCGCCAGCGCGCGAACGCCTCCATGGCGGCGTCGCCCTCGGCGAGAGCGGCACGGAGGAGCAGTTCCTGATCCGGGGCGGGCCGCAGCGCCGGACGCCTGGTGGAGGCCACGCCCTAGAGGGAGACGGCGCGCCCGACGGAGAAACCGTCGAGCTCGAGGATGCGATCGATCGTCGAGCTGTTGACCGGCGCATCGGTGGTGAGCGCCATCACGGCGGTATCACCCTCCGACTCCGCGCCGACCGCGGCCGAGACGATGTTGACCCCCTCTTCCCCGAAGATCGTGCCGACCCTCCCGATCATGCCCGGCTGGTCGATGTAGCGGAAGATCGTCAGGTGGTCCGCGAAGGGCAGGTAGAAGTCCTCGCCCCAGACGCGCGCCAGGTAGGGGATGTTGCGTGGGCCGACGCCCGTTCCGGCGACCTCGACGCCCTCGCCGGCGGTGCGAACGCGGACGGAGACCAGCTCCGTGAAGTCCTCGGAGACGGCATCCCGTGTCTCGATCAGCTCGATCCCGCGTTCCTCCGCCATGTGGGGGCCGTTCACCAGGTTGACCGGCTCCTCCGTGTGACCGGTCAGGATCCCGACGAGGACGGCGATGCCGAGGATGCGGGTGTCCTGATCCGCCAGCCGGCCGCGGAACTCGACCTCCACCTGATCAGGCGGCCCGTCGCCGAGCGCCTGGGCGAGGCGGCCGAGCTTCTCGCAGAGGGGCACGAACGGCGCCAGCTGCTCCATCACCTCCGGCCGAACCGGTGCGATGTTGACGGCGGTGGTCACCACGCCGCCGGTGAGGGCGGCCGTCACCTGCTCGGCCGTCACCACGCCAGCACGGTCCTGCGCCTCCTCGGTCGACGCGCCCAGGTGCGGGGTGACCACCACGTCGTCGCGCTCGAGGATCGGGTGCCCCCCGAAGGGCTCCTCCGGGAAGACGTCGAGTGCCGCCCCGGCGACCTTGCCGGAGTCGAGTCCGTCCACAAGGGCGTCGAGGTCGACGAGCTCACCGCGCGCGCAGTTGACGATCCGGACGCCGTCGCGCATCTTCGCGATCGCCTCGGCGTCGATGAAGTTGATGGTCTCCGCGGTCTTCGGCAGGTGGAGGCTGATGAAGTCGGCCCTCGCGTAGAGCTCGGCGGGATCGTCGATGCCCTCGACGCCGAGCTCGCGGAAGCGCTCAGCGGTGACGAACTTGTCGTAGGCGACGACCGGCATGTCGAAAGCCTGCGCGCGGGCGGCGACCAGCTGCCCGATCCGGCCGAAGCCCAGCACGCCGAGGGTCTTGCCGTAGAGCTCAGTGCCCTTGAACTTCCCCCGCTCCCAGGCTCCGCCCGTGAGCGAGGCATGGGCCTGCGGGATGTTGCGGCAGAGGGCGAGCATCAGCGCGATCGTGTGCTCGGCGGCCGCGATGGAGTTCGCCTCCGGCGCGTTGGCGACCACGATCCCGCGGCGGGTGGCCGCGTCGACGTCGACGTTGTCGACCCCAGTGCCGGCGCGACCGATCACCTTGAGTCGCTCGGCACGCTCGATCAGGTCCGGCGTCAGCTTCGTGGCCGAGCGGATCAGGATGCCGTCGAACTCCGCGATCCGCTCCTCCAGCTCCCCGCCATCCCAGTCGAGGCCGAGCTCGACGTCGAA
>JBKPTM010000292.1:0-4987 GCA_046765935.1 Actinomycetota bacterium
AGGACGCCGTCCGCTCCGTCTGGACGGACGGCCTGCGCACGGCCGACATCGCCTCGCCCACCGACCGCGTCATCGGCACCCGGGAGATGGCCGAGCGGATCGCCGAGGCGGCCGCGGTCCAGCTCGGAGCACTTTCGCGAGCGGCCTGAGGAGCACCCGTTGAGACCCCTGCTGCTCCTGGTCGATCTCCAACTCGACTATCTCTCTGCACCCGCCCTCGACCCGCCCTCGGCGGCCATCGCCCGCCGCGCCGCGCGCCTCCTCGACGGCTGCCGAGCGGCCGGAGTGGACGTCGCTCACGCCTGGACCACCGTCTCCCGTGACCCCGACAACCGGATGGCGCACTGGAGGAGAGAGGACCGCTGGATCTGCGAGGAGGGAACTCCCGGTCACTCTCCGCCGGCCGGGCTCCAGCCCGCACCCCGCGAGCCCGTCCTGCACAAGACCCACTTCAACCCCTTCACCGGCACCGGCCTGGACGAGCTCCTTCGCGAGCGCGCCACGGACCACATGATCATCTGCGGCGTCCACCTCCACGCCTGCGTGCGCGAGGCCGTCCTGAGCGCCTACGAACGCGGACTCGAGGTGTGGGTCGCGGAGGACGCGGTCGGCAGCGACGACCCGGTGCACGCCGCGATCACCCGCCGATACCTCGAGACCCGCGCCGCATCCTTCCTCCGCACCGACCAGATCCTGGCCCGGCTCCGCGCCGCTGAGGGCGCCATCACCGAGGCCGATGAAGGCGCTGCCGAAGCCCGGGAAGGCAACTCGAGCCCGACGCTGGTCCGGCGCGACGTGGTCTCCGAGACGGTCACCGCCTGCCGCGCCGCCCAGCGGGAGTGGTCGGCACGACCCCCTGAGTCCCGCCTCGAGGTCCTCACGCGGCTCGCGCCGGCCCTGGAGGCCGAGGCGGCCCCCCTCGCGGACCTGATGGCGGCCGAGATCGGCAAGCCGGTCCGCTTCGGCGCCATGGAGGCTCGCCGCGCCGCCCAGATGCTGGGAGCGGTCGCGATTCACGCCCGCGAGCCCACCCCGGACGGACTTCCCGGCGCGGCGCTGCACCGTCGCCCCCTCGGGGTCGTCGCCATCATCACTCCCTGGAACAACCCGATCTACATCCCCATCGGCAAGATCGCGCCGGCCCTGGCCTACGGCAACGCGGTCCTCTGGAAGCCCGCCCCCGCCGCGCAGCGGATCGCGGACCGAATCGCATCCCTCTTCCAGGATGCGGGACTCCCGCCCGCCGTGCTGGGCGTGGTCTCGGGCGGACGCCGGGAGGCCGAGGCGGCGATGGCCGACCCGGCCGTCGACGCCGTCTCGATCACCGGCTCCTCCGCTGCCGGGTACAGCGCCCAGGAGGCCTGCGCCCGCCGCCGGATCCCCCTCCAGGCCGAGCTCGGCGGGAACAACGCCGCAATCGTCTGGGAGGACGCCGACCTGGAGCGCGCGGCCGCAGAGCTCGCGGAAGGCGCCTTCGCCCAGGCCGGACAGCGCTGCACCGCCAACCGGAGAGCCGTCGTGCACAGCTCCCGGGCGGACGAATTCCTCGACCTCCTGCGCGCGCGCACCGCTGCGCTCAACTGGGGCGACCCACGCGATCCCGAGGTGTCGGTCGGCCCCCTCGTGGATCAAACCGCGCGCGACCGAATCGCCTCCGCGGTCGCCGCTGCGGCCCCCCACGCGACCCTGATCGAGGTTCCGCACGGATCCGAGACGCCCCCCAACGGCGCCCCGCACGCGCCCTGGTACCCACCCACGATCATCGGCTGCGACGACCCCGAGGCCGACATCGTCCGGGAAGAGACCTTCGGCCCCGTCCTGGTCGTACAGCGAGCAGACGACTGGGACCAGGCCGTCGAGCTGGTCGCCGGCGTCCCGCAGGGCCTCGCGGCGGCCCTGTTCACCTCGTCCCCCGAGCTGATCGACCGCTTCCAGCGCGAGGTTCCGGCCGGGATCCTGAAGATCAACCGCTCGACAGCTGACGCGGAGGTGGACGTCCCGTTCGGCGGCTGGAAGGCGTCCGGCATCGGCCCTCCCGAGCACGGCATCTTCGACCGCGACTTCTACACCCGCCCGCAGGTGGTGTACGGCTGAACCCCCAGACCACCACCGAGCCCGCGCCGCCCGAGGCGGCCTGGACGCTCGCCGACACCGAGCAGTCGATCCCGCAGCGCTTCGCGGCGCAGGTCCGGCGAGAGCCCACCAAGGTTGCGATCGCCGGGACCGCCTGGCAGCCGACCTTCGAGCAGCTCGATGCCGCCTCGGATGTCATAGCCGAGGCCCTGACCCGCCGCGATGGCGGTGGCCCCGGCCGCGTCGCCCTCCTGATGAGCCACGACGCCCCGCTCATCGCCTCGATGCTCGGCGCGATCAAGGCAGGTCACGCGATCGTGGTCCTCAATCCAAGTGACCCACCCGGCCGCCTGGACCGCATCCGCCGCGATGTCGAGCCCTGGACCGCTGTGGTGGACAGGCGCCACCGCGCACCGGCTCGCGTAGCGGGGTTCGCCGAACCGCTCGTCGTCCATGACATTCCTCCCGCCGGCACCGAGCCGGCCGAGCCCCCGTCGATCGAGCCCGACGACCTCGCCGCAGTCATGTACACGTCCGGTTCGACCGGGAGGCCAAAGGGCGTCACGCACCGCCACTCCACCCTCCTCCACACCTCATTTCGGCACGCCCGCGGCCTCGGCCTCCGCCCCGATGACCGCGTGGCGCTTCTGGCATCGCCGAGCGGCGGGCATGGGATGGGCACCACCTGGATGACCCTGCTGAGCGGCGCGACGCTCTGCCCCTTCCCAGTGATGGACCGAGGTGTCGCCCCTCTCCCCGCATGGCTGCGCGAGAACCGGATCACCGTCATGGGCCTCTCGGCATCGCTCTTCCGCCGCCTCATCCGCTCGGTGGATGGCGATCCCTTCCCCGACCTGCGGCTCGTTCGACTCGGATCGGAGCAGGTCCGCCGCGCCGACTTCGACGCCTGCCGCCGGCTTCTGGGCGAGCAATGCAGCTTCGCGAACGTCTTCTCCCTCACCGAGGCTGGCGGGCTCGCGCACGGCTTGATCCAGCCCGGGGAGGAACCCCGTCCCGGACCCCTCCCGGTCGGCCGGCCCGCGGAGGGAATCGAGATCCGCCTGCTGGACGATCGGGGTAAGGCGGTCCCGCCGCAGCAGACCGGCGAGATCGTCGTGCACAGCCGGCACCTCTCCCCCGGCTACTGGCGGGATCCGGACCTGACCGCGGAGCGCTTCTTGGACGTCAACGGATCCGGCCTGCGCGCCCTCCGCACCGGGGATTTGGGGACCTTCGACGAGGACGGCAGGCTCGTGCTGGTCGGTCGCCGGGACGCACAGGTCAAGATCCGCGGCTACCGCGTCGAGCTCTCCGAGGTCGAGGCCGCCCTCGCCTCCCTTCCCCAGGTCGAATCCGCGGCCGCCCTGGCGGAGCCGACCCGGCACGGCGACGCGCGGCTCACCGCTTACCTGGTCGCAGGCCGCAGCGCCCATCCGGCGCCGGCCGAATTGCGCGACACCCTCCGCGCGACGCTCTCGGAGGCCTCGATCCCCACCGCGTTCGCGTTCGTCGACGAGCTTCCCCTGAACGCTCACGGCAAGATCGACCGCAACCGCCTCGCCGATCTGGCACCGATACCGGCAGCGGCCGGTTCCGGATCCACGCCGCCCGACGGAGAGCTGGAGCGAGAGCTGAGCGGGATCTGGGCCGAAGCGCTCGAGCTCGACCGCGTCGGACGAGACGACGACTTCTTCGACCTCGGTGGCGATTCCCTGACCGCCACCGAGATCGGTGCCGGGGTGCACGGGTCCTTCGGCGTGGAGCTCGACATGCGTGCCTTCGCGGCTCACACCACGGTCGCCGAGATGGCCGAGCTGGTCGAGCGGCTCCGCGACGGAGGGACCCCCGCGAGCCCACGGATCGAGCGCGTTCCACGTGACGGTCCGCTCCCCTGCTCCTTCGCGCAGGAGCGCATCTGGCGATTCATGCGCGCGCCCGGGGCGACCGGCAGCTACACGAACGCCTCGGTCACCGCGCTGCACGACGTGGATCTCGAGGCACTCCGGCAGGCTCTCACCGCGGTCGTCGCCCGTCACGAGCCGCTGCGCACCACCTTTGTCGAGCTCGACGGCCGTCCTCACCAGATCGTTCATCCCGCCTCGCCCCTGGACATCCCGCTCTCCGACGTGAGCCACGCCGACGACCCGGAGGAGGCGGCGCTCGAGCTGCTCCGCACGGAGGCGGCGACGCCCTTCGATCTCGAGCGGGGTCCGCTGGTCCGCTTTCGACTGGTCCGCCTGGCCGACCGGGACCATCGCATCCTGCGCGTCTCCCAGCACCTGATCTCGGATCGGCACTCCTGGCGGATCTTCTTCTCCGAGCTGCTGACGACCTACCAGGCCATCCGCCGGGGCGAGCCGCTTCCGGTGACCGAGGACGGGCCCCAGTCCGCTGACTTCGCGGTCTGGGAACGGCGCCGGCTGCGACCGGACGGTCCGCGCTACCGCCAGGAGGTCGCCTGGTGGCAGGGCGCGCTCGATCGGCCACCGGCCCCACTTCGGCTCCCCTTCGCCCGCCCTGCACCGGTTTCAGAGGCGGTCCCGGGCGACGGCAACATCTGGTGGGGAATGGATCCCGACGTCGCCGGGACACTCGATCGTCTCGGGCGCGAGGAGGGCGCGACACACTACGCCCTTCGGCTCGCTCTCTTCTCGGCCCTGCTGGCTCTGGAAACCGGCCGGGACGAGATCACCCTCGGCGCATACGTGGACACCCGGCGACTGCCTGAGACCCGGTCCATGTTCGGCTACTTCGCCAACCTGATCACGCTGATCCTGCCCTTCGATCCGAAGGCTTCGCTCCGCCACTGGGTCGCGAAGGCGCGATACGTGCTCGTCGAGGCATCCGCACATGGCGAGCTGCCGTACGAGCGGGTCTGCGATGAGCTTCTCGCGTCGGGCCGCGTCCCGCCTGA
>JBKPTM010000293.1:0-2527 GCA_046765935.1 Actinomycetota bacterium
GAGCACCTGCGGGAGGCCTGCGAGGGCTCGCTCAAGCGGCTGCGGCTCGATGCCATCGACGTCTACCAGCACCACAGCCCGGACAAGAAGGTGCCATACGAGGAGTCGATCTCCGCGCTCAAGGAGCTCCAGGACGAGGGCAAGATCCGCCACATCGGCGTCTCGAACGTGTCCGTCGATCAGCTCGAGACCGCCCGCGAGATCGTCGAGGTGGTCTCGGTCCAGAACCGCTTCAACGTCAGCGACCGCTCATCGCAGGACGTCCTCCAGCGCTGCGAGGAGCTCGGCATCGCCTTCTTCCCCTGGGCTCCGATCGACGCGGGCCGGTTGGCGGACACGGGCGGGCCGGTGGATCGGATCGCCAGTCAGCACGACGCATCCCCGGAGCAGGTCGCACTCGCCTGGCTCCTGGCCCGCTCCGCGATGATCGCGCCGATCCCGGGGACCGGGTCGGTGGAGCACCTCGAGGCGAACCTGGCGGCGGCCGACCTCCAGCTCTCGGAGGAGGAGCTCGCGGAGCTCGAGGGCGCCGCCGACTGAGATCGGGAATGAGAAAGGCCGGACCCTTGGAGCCCGGCCTTTTCTCGACCCCTACTTGTTCAGCACCCGATTCCTACAGGCCGAGTCCCTTCAGGCCGGCGCCCTTCAGGACCGCCTGCACGACGTTCGGGTTGAACGGCTCGGTGCCCGGAACCAGGTTGACTCCGGAGAACTCAGGAGCGTTCGCGTGCAGGTACGCGAGCTCCATCGGCAGGTTGCCGACGCCGTTCGACGCTGCGAGCGGCGCGAGCTGGACCGTGCTGAGCACGCCGATCGCTCCACCGGTGGCGTTCATGAACCCGCTGCCCGAGTCACCCGGAATGCCCGGAGTGACGGTGTAGACGTCATGGCTCCAGCCGCTCGGCGTGGCCTGAACCACGATCCCCTGCTTCGGGCTGAGCGCCGTGACGCCGCCGCGGAGCTCCGAGTTGCCGTAGCTGTAGACGGTCGAGCCCGTGCCACCCCAGGCACCGACGCCCGTCGGTCCGCCGAGTGCCGGAACCGATGGGTTGACGCTGCCCACGTCGGCAGGATCGAGCTTGATCAGGGCGAGGTCGTTGAACGCGCAGGTATCCGCGTCCGTCTCGCCTTTGGCCTGCATCGTCAGCCAGCTGTTGTAGACGAGCGTTCCCGGATGGGACGCGCCCGTGACGTCCACCGGCGTGCCGATCGGCAGAGAGCCGGAGTCGCAGCCGTTGGTATCGGTCGCGGCGCCGGTGCCCGAGCAATGGGCGGCCTGGCCGAGATAGACGTTGGAGGCGTCCTGGTAGACGAAGTTCGCCGTGCACTGCGCGCCCTGCGTGAAGACCTGGACCCCCGGGTGGACGGTCGCCTGGTCGGCCGGAGCCCACGCCGAAGCGACCGAGGGTGCGATGAGAAGGACAGAGATCGCTGCTGCGCCGAGCAGTGCGGTCAGAGCCTTGCGGTGCATTAGATGGATCCCCTTCCGTGTCGGTTCCCCAAGCGAGACGACCATACCTAAAAGTAAGGGGATCACGCTCCAGTTCTCCCGGGCCTAGGCTCCGCTGGTCCGCGCCTATACTTCTCGCCTCGCGCGGCTGTAGCTCAGTTGGCTAGAGCGTCTGCTTGCCATGCAGAAGGTCGTGGGTTCGAATCCCATCAGCCGCTCTGCCTCGATCCAGACCCCCGGGAGGCAGGAAGCCTCGCGGGGTTCTTTCACAAGCGGGCCGCTAGCTTGGCCACGTGCGAAGGATCGCTCCGCTGGCCCTGTTGATCTCGCTGCTCGCGGCCGGGTGCGGCGGCGGCGGCTCGGCGGAGACGACCACGCAGATCACCGGACAGCAGAGCGCCGGACCGTCGACGAGGGCGGACTTCATCGAGCTCGCCGACGTGATCTGCCGCAACCACCAGTCGCGCCGCGAGGACCTCGAGAGCCAGGCCGGCGAGCTGGGTCCGCTCACCTCAAAGGAGAAGGCGCGCCGGATCGCCGACCTGCTTCGCGAGGAGAGCGCCAATCGCCGGGCTGAGATCGCGGAGCTCGGCGACCTGCAACCGCCGGCCGCCGACGAGGCCGAGGTGAACGAGATCCTCGAGCTCATGCGCACCGAGGCGGTCGTGATCGACACCTGGGCCGCGGCCTACGACGACCTCCACGAGGCCGCCATCCGCAGGCAGCAGATCCGCCTCGGGGTTACGGCCCACAAAGCCGCCGATCGGGCCCGCACGTTCGGCTTCCAGGTCTGCGGGCAGCAGTGAGGTCCGTCGCTAGGCTCTTCTCAATCCGGCGCCTTGGCGGAGTGGCTACGCAGCGGCCTGCAAAGCCGTTTACACCGGTTCGATTCCGGTAGGCGCCTCTCGACGGTGCTGCGGTCCAGGTTCATCCGCCCTACGGGCGGCCCATGACGCAGACCGCTGGGACCGGGCGCAGGTCCTCGACCAGGACCCGGTCGACGGAGAATCCGCCTTCGCGTAGCCGGTCGGCCAGCTCGTTCCCGAGGTCCCGTGCTCGCTCCGGCGCGGAGTGGCG
>JBKPTM010000294.1:0-3120 GCA_046765935.1 Actinomycetota bacterium
GCCTTCCACATCGGGGGCTCCTTCCAGAACGTGATGCTGGTCATGAGCGTCCAGACGATCTCGACGCTGCTGCCGCTGACGCCCGGCGGCGCGGGCGCGCAGCAGGCGCTCCTCGTCGCGACCCTGGTCGGCCCGGGCCCGATCGCCGTCCTGACCTACTCCGTCGGCCAGCAGATCGCGGTGGCCGCCTGGACGGCGATCCTCGGTGCCCTCGCCCTGATCTTCGTCTTCCGGACGACGAACTGGCGCAGCCTGATCAGGAGCGCGAGCCGCGAGGCCGACCAGCAGGCGAAGGCCTAAGTCGCCGGCTGCGATGGCAGCCGCCAGCGCCAGGGCGGCTCCTCGATGCGCGGGAAGGCGTAGTGATCCTTGCCCGGCAGCGTCTCCAGCGGGACCAGGGCCGGGTTCTGCTCGAGGCTGAGTCGGATGTGTGACGCGGCCTCGATGTCCACCGTGCCGGCCGTCCGGACGATCCGCTCCCAAGCCTGCCCCGGGCGGTAGAGCCAATAGGTGATCCGCACCTGGCCTCCTGATTGTCGGGCGTCCTCGACCGAGACGAACTCCGTGACCCGGCGGCGGGACGCCGTCAGGCCCGAGTCGGACCCGGGAGCCGCGCAGCTCGGCTGCCGGCAGTATCGGAAGTCCACCGGCATCTCTCCCCCGTTCATTGCCGGTGTTTCAGCCAAGAACCGCACCACCTTCCCGAGCGGAAACCCGTACGCGAGGGCCAGCGGATTCCGCCCACAGGGCACCGGATAGCGCGGGGTGCAGGCGATCCGGCGGGCGAGCATCTCGCCCAGCTCGCGCTCGCCCGTCGTCGGCGGAGAGGCGACCAAGGCGGCGATCGCGGCGACGATCAGCACGCCGATCAGTCCGGCGAGGGCGACGTACTCGACTGTCGCGGCGCCTCGTCTGAGGTCTGGGCGGGAGCGCATCGACGCACGGTCGCGCCGGCCGTGTTGTCGGGGGCACGCACGAGTGCCGAATGGGTGACCGGTCTATGATCGAAGCATGGAAGGTTTTGGTGGACTCTTCGGTGATCCCGAGGAGATGCGCAGGCGGATGGAAGAGCTCCAGGAGCAGATGCAGGGAGCTCAGAAGGTCGCCTGGGCGGACAACGCGATCAAGCTGGCGGTGGAGATGACGGTCGCCGCGATCAGCTCGATGGAGCTGACGGGCTCGAGCGACGAGCAGGCCGTCCAGGTCCGCGACGCGATCCGGATCGTCTTTCCCGAGGCAGTCACCCTGGTCAGAGAGGCCCGCGAGGGCCTGCAGGACTGATGCGCGGTCCCGAGCGGGGCTGACGGCGTGGGGCTGCCCGAACCGTCGGTCAGCAGCATTTCGCTGGTGACGGGTGCCTCTTCCGGGATCGGCACCTCAATCGCCAAGGAGCTCGCCTCGCGAGGCCACGCGCTGGCGCTCGTCGCCCGCCGCGAGGAGCGCCTGCGGTCCCTGGCGACCGAGCTGACCTCCGAACACGGCGTGGCGACCGAGGTGATCGCCGCCGACCTCGCAGAGCCGGCCGGCCGCGAGCAGGTGGCCGATGAGCTCCGCAGCCGTGGCCGCGTGGTCGAGGTCCTGGTCAACAACGCCGGCTTCGGCCATCAGGCGGACTTCGCGACCAGCCCTCGCGAGCGGATGCTGGAGATGGTCAACACCAACGTCGAGGCGGTCGTGGATCTGACCAGCCGCTTCCTCACCGGGATGGTCGACCGGGGGCGCGGCAGCGTCATCAACATCGCTTCCACCGCCGCCTTCCAGCCGCTACCGGGCTCGGCCGTCTACGCGGCCAGCAAGTCCTTCGTCCTCTCCTTCAGCGAGGCGATTCGCACCGAGCTGCGCGGCACCGGTGTCACGGTGACCGCCGTCTGCCCGGGGCCGGTGAAGACCGAGTTCACCGAGGTCGCCGGAATGGGCGGAGTCGAGGACCGAACGCCGAGCGCGGTCTGGATGTCGGCCGAGGACATCGCCAAGCACGCGGTCGACGGAGCGGTCCATGACCGCCGTGTGGTGGTGCCGGGTGCGCTCAACCGCGCCACGGCGCTCGCCGGCCAGCACAGCCCACGGGCGCTGGCCCTTCCGCTGATCAGCCGGATCTGGCGCAACGTCTGACGGGATGCCCACGCTCGAGGCCCGCGGCATCGAGATCGCGTGGAGCGAGCGCGGCGAGGGACCTCCGGTCCTCCTGATCCACGAGACCGCCGCGACCGGGGCCGTCTGGGATCCGCTCACGGAGGCATTGGCCCGGGAGTTCCGGGCGATCTCATATGACCGCCGGGGATGGGGCGGCACGTCCGAGCCGGATGACTACCGCCGAACCACCGTCGAGGAGCAGAGCGAGGACGCCGCGGCCCTGATCGAGGCCGCCGCGGACGGCCCGGCCGTCGTCTGCGGCGCCGGCCTCGGGGCGGTGATCGCCCTCGATCTGCTCCTGCGCCGCAGCGAGCTGGTCACCTCCGCCGTCCTGATCGAGCCCAACCTGTTCCAGCTGACGCCCCTCGCCACGGAGGCACTCTCCGAGGACCGCCACCGGATCGAGATCGCCGCCGCAGCGCGCGAGAACGTGATCGACGTCTTCCTCTCTGGAGGGCTGCCGGCGCTCGGCCCCGGGGTGACCCGGATGCCCGAGGAGAACACGGCGGCTGCGCGAGAGCGACCTCGCAGCGTCATGGCGGAGATGGGAATTCCGGCCGCCTGGCGCATGCCGCTCCCCCAACTGTCGCGCGCGGAAAGGCCGTCGGCTGTTGTGAGCGCGGAGTCGACCCCGCCGCGGGTCCGGGAGGCCTCCCAGTCGCTCGGCGCCCGGCTGGCGCAAAGCTCCGAGCGAGCGGTGAGCTCGCCCCAGGCGCCGCCGCACATCGGAGCGACGGCCGAGGTCGCCTCGATCGTGGCCGAGGTCAGCTCGTAGGGGGCAGGCGGTCGGCCTGTACCTCGATCGCGCCGCCGCGGCGCGCGAGCACGGCGCCCGCCACCAGGACGACCGCGATGATCGCGGTGGGGATCGCGGCAAGCACGGTCACGACCGCATCGATCCAGAAGGCCGCCAGTCCCCGCCCGGTCCCGGGACGGAGGCGGCCGGAGACCGCCTCGGAGGCGAAGTCGCGGTGGAACGTGAGCAGA
>JBKPTM010000295.1:0-3090 GCA_046765935.1 Actinomycetota bacterium
TGGACACCCGGGCCTTCTTTCCCTTCCCCTTCGCGCGCAAACCGTAGGCGCGCTGGATCTCGCGGTAGAGGGTGTCGACGTCATTCAGGCCGCGGAACTTACCGATTGGCTTGTTCTTGATGTTGGGAAAGCGGCCCTCGAAGGGATTGTGGCCCCAGAGGTCCATGCGTGGCGGATGCGCCTTCTTGCCCTTGCCGACCTTCAACCACCGGACGAAGTCGGGCGTGGAGACCGCGCCGCCGCCGTTCAGGGTCATCCCCCCGATCACGATGTTGGCCCGGCTCGACTGCTTGAGGGAGACGTAGGCGAGGTCGAGCAGCTTCGCGTAGGCCCTCGGGCCCACCCGACTGTTCGGGGGCATCGGCTGGAAGTTGATCCCGTAGGTCGGCTCACCCCAGATCATCCAGCGGTGGATGGAGGGGTAGCGCTTGCTGATGGCGTACATGAAGTCGGCGTAGTCCTGCGGGTTGGTGGGTGCCCAGGCACGGGAGCGACCGCCGTTCGCCCACGAGGGCGTCCCCTGCACGAGGACGGCGAGGCTGATCCCGTACTGCGCCGCCTGCTGGGCGTCGAAGTCGGCGAACGAGGGCCAGTGATAGGCCGGGTCGTTGGGGTCCCGCGGGTTCGCGGGCCTGGAGAGGGCCACCGTGTCCCAGGGAATCTGGAACTGGTAGTTCTGCGCGCCGAGCTGCTTGTAGATGGGGAAGGCGGAGCAGGGCGATGGTCCGGTCGGGCAGTTGACGTCGCCCACCGGGAAAGTCGAAGGGCCCCAGATAGATTTCTCGGCGGCCTGTGCCGCCGAGGCTGAGGCAACTATGAGCGCGGCCGTCAGGCCGATGAGGACGGGGAGCCGACGCATGCAGTCGCAGAACAATAAGGAAGACCTCGAGTTGCGGTGCGAGTAGCCGTTCTCCTCCACAAGACAGTTGTTCACGACGGCCGCGTCCTCCGCGAGGCCGGCGCTCTGGCGGACGCGGGCCACGACGTCGTCGTGGTCCATCTGCCGAGCGGCGACGAGGACGAGATCCCCGGCGGCTTCCGGTTGCGCTCCGCGACGCCGCCCAGCTGGACGCGGCGCCTGCCGCGGATGCTCTGGCGGATCCTCGCCCTGGGCTCGATCGCCCGCCATGCCCGCGCTGAGCGGCCCGACGTGGTCCACGCCAACGACATCGCCACGCTCATCCCCGGCTACTTCGCCGCCCGGCTGAGTGGGGCCAAGCTGGTCTATGACACGCACGAGTACGCGGTCGGGGTGCCGTACAGGAAGGCGGTCTGGGCGTGGCTCGCGGCGACCATCGAGCGCCTGCTGATCGGCCGCTGCGACGCGGTGATCACGGTCTCGGACGGGATCGCCGAGCGCCTCCAGGAGCGCTACGGGCTCGAGCAGCGCCCGGCCGTGGTGAGGAACGTGCCCGACCTGCCGCCGCCCGGGGACGCGCCCGACCTGCGCGAGGAGATGGGGATCGGATCCGCGCCGCTTGTCCTCCACCAGGGCGCCGTGGCGGAGGGGCGCGGCGGCGGAAACCTGGTGCGGGCGGTGGCCGAGATGGACTCCGCCCACCTGCTCTTCCTGGGGGCTGACGGGGCCTTCGCCGAGGGCCTGCGCGACCTGGGCCGCGGCGCCGGTTTGGACGGGCGCCTCCACTTCCACCCGCCGGTGCCCCTGACCGAGCTGCTCTCCTACACGACCCAGGCGGACGTCGGCGTCTCGCTGCTCGAGGACACCTGCGAGAACCACCGGCTGGCGCTGCCCAACAAGCTCTTCGAGTATCTGGCGGCGGACCTCCCGGTCGTGGTCAGCGACCTGCCGGAGATGCGTCGGCTGGTCACCGAGCGCGGGGTGGGCTGGGTGACGGATTCCGGCGATCCGGATGACATCGCGCGGGTCCTCGGCGAGGCACTGGGCTCCCGCGACGACGGCGCGCTCCACGAGCGGATCCGCGCTGCGGCCGGCGAGCTCAACTGGCCGCGCGAGCGCTCCAGGCTGACCGACCTATACGCGAAGCTGGCACCTTGAGCCTGCCGCTGTTCGCAAGCCGCGCGGCACTCGAGCCGCTGCTGCCCGAGATCGCCGAACGCCAGCGCGCGGTGCTGGAGAGCGGTCGCTACATCCTCGGACCGGAGGTCGAGGCCTTCGAGTCGGAGTTCGCCTCCCACGTCGGCGCCTCGCACTGCGTCGGGCTCGCCAACGGCACGGACGCCCTGGAGATCGGGCTGCGGGCGCTCGGTGTCGGGCCCGGCGACGAGGTCGTGGTGCCTGCCTTCACGTTCTTCGCCACCGCGGAGGCGGTCGTCGCTCTGGGTGCGACGCCGGTCTTCTGCGACGTGGATCCCGAGACCTGGTGCATGACGGCGGCGACGGCCGAGCCCGCGATCACGGAGCGCACGCGGGCGCTGATCCCGGTCCACATCTTCGGCAACCCGGCGCCGGTGCCCGAGCTGATCGAGCTGGCGGGGGCGCACGGCATCCGGGTCCTGGAGGACGCCGCGCAGGCCCATGGCGCCGAGCTGGCGGGTCGGACGGCGGGGGCCCTGGCGGACGCGGCCGCCTTCAGCTTCTTCCCCTCGAAGAACCTCGGCGGCTTCGGGGACGGCGGCGCGCTCACCACTGATGACGCCGAGGTCGCGGAGGCGGCGAGGCTGCTCCGCACGCGCGGCTCGAAGGACAAGCGGACCTTCACGGCGGTCGGCTACAACTCGCGGCTCGACGAGCTCCAGGCGGCTGGGCTGCGGGTCCTGCTGCCCCACCTGCGGGAGTGGATCGAGGCCCGGCGCCGAGCGGCGGGCGCCTATCTCGAGGCCGGGCTCGCCGACCTGGCCCAGGTACAGGCCGAGACCCCGGACGCGCGCTCGGCCTGGCACATCCTGGCGATCGCCTCAGAAGAGCGCGACGCCATCGCGGCGGCGCTGGGGGAGGCGGACATCCAGGCGCGGCCCTACTACGAGACACCGCTCTACCGGCAGCCCGCGCTCGAGCGGTGGGCGCCATCCGAGCCCCTCGCGGAGACCGAGCGCATCTGCTCCGGGATCCTGGCGCTGCCGATGGGCTCCGCCATCCCGGAGGGGGCGCCGGACGAGGTCGTCGGCGCG
>JBKPTM010000296.1:0-4781 GCA_046765935.1 Actinomycetota bacterium
CTCGTACTCGAACTCGGTGCCGAGCTCGTCCTTCCAGACGAGCGCCTTGTTCTCGATCAGATCGACGACCCCGACGAAGTCGGCCTCCTGGCCGATCGGGATCTGGATCGGAAGTGGATTGGCGCCGAGGCGGTCGCGCATGGTGTCGACCGCCTTGAAGAAGTCCGCCCCGGTGCGGTCCATCTTGTTGACGTAGGCGATGCGGGGGACTCCGTACTTGTCGGCCTGGCGCCAGACCGTCTCGGACTGCGGCTCGACCCCCGCTACGGAGTCGAACAGCGCGATCGCGCCGTCGAGCACGCGGAGGCTGCGCTCCACCTCGACGGTGAAGTCGACGTGGCCCGGCGTGTCGAGGATGTTGATGCGGTGGTCCTGCCACTCGCAGGCGGTCGCGGCCGAGGTGATCGTGATCCCGCGCTCCTGCTCCTGCTCCATCCAGTCCATGACGGCAGCGCCCTCGTGGACCTCACCCATCTTGTGGGTGCGGCCCGTGTAGTAGAGGATTCGCTCTGTCGTCGTGGTCTTACCGGCATCGATGTGGGCCATGATGCCGATGTTCCTGGTCTTCTCTAGGGGAAAGCTGCGGGGCATGAAGTCCTGTCTTCGTACTGGCGTGAGGGAGTGGCGGAACGGTTAGTCTGAGTTCGGAATCAGCGCAGAAAAAAGGCCCTTGCGGGCCCGTGCGCACAGCGTCACTTCGACCCGAACTGCTCCTATGTCGCGCCGTTCTCCATCGAAACGGTTAACGCTCGCAGGCATCCGCGGGGGAACCCCCGAGCGACGGATGATGATAGCAGCGGCATGATGGCTCCCAGGAAGGGAATTCGCCGTGGATTCGGGCGCCGCAAGCGTTATCGCAGCCGCCAGGAGGAGCTCACGGAGCGCACTCGCCGGGAGGCTCGCGCGATGTCCCGGCGGCGGGCCCGACAGGCGCGCCGCGCCGTCCGGCCAGAGCAGGAGCTCGGACTGCGGCTCCGCGGCGCGGCCTACGAGACCCGTCGCCGTCTCCGGCCGCTGGGCGCGCCGGTGGCGGCGTTCTTCGGCTCGATCGGCAGGCCGGTCGCGCGCGGTCTCCTCTTCGTTGTCCAGTTGATCGCGGCGCTGATCGCTGTCGTCCTGGAGATCGGGCAGATCGTCGTCCGCTCGGTGGGCGGCGTCCTGATCAGCGGCGCCCTGATCCTCACCGAGGCGGCGCGCCGGCACGTCACGCCCCGCTCGACCGTGGCCTTCGTCGGCGTCGCCGCGGCCGTCGGCCTCGGCGTCTCTCAATTCTTCGATTACCACGGGGTGGCGGTGGACGCTCCCGACTACGCGGGCCAGATCGGGACCATCGCTCCCGTGCCGATCACCGATCGGCACACCGCGGGCAGTGCCCACCTCTGGATCCTGCTGCCGATCGCGGGATTGGCGGCCCTGCTCATGGTGGCCGCGTACCGTGGCCGTCCGCGGCTTGCCGGCGGGGTCGCGATCTGCGGCGTCGTGGGTCTCGCCGTCGCGATCGGGGTCGATCTGCCGCAGGGGCTCGAGGTAGGCCGCGCCGGCCTGGCGTTCAACGGCACGCAGGCCATGCTCCTCGAGGGATTCTGGGCTGAGGTCGCCTCCTCGGCCGTCCTCATCCTTTGCGGCGGCCTGCTCGCCCATTACTCTCGCGGTGTGACCCGGGAGCGGAGAAGACAGCGAGGCAGGTCGGGTGGGGCCACGCGGCGTACGCCGCACCGGGAGGTCGGGGGGATCTACCCAGGCCTCCAGGCTGAGCAGTGAAGCGGCTGCCGCGGACCGAGACCCTGCTCGTGGTGGCCTGTGCGGGCGCGGCCGCGATGCTCGGCGCCTCGCAGTTCACCGACATCTTTCACCTCACCCCGCCTGGCGGCGAGGCTCTCCAGGCGATCAGCGCCAAGGACCAGCACAGCTACGCCACGCTGGTGCTGGCGATCTTCGCCCTCATCCTGATCGTCGTCACCCTCAGCGCGCGAGACGAGCAGCTCAGGCAGGTCGCGGCCATGGCGATCGCCGTCTGCGGCCTGATCGCCCTGCTGATCTTCCTGATCGGGGACCTGCCCGACGTCAACAAGATCGGGACCCTCGACGACCCGCGCCAGTCGTTCATCGACGCCGAAGCCAAGCCCGTGGCGGGCTTCTGGCTCGAGCTGATCGGCTCCCTCGTGCTCACGGTATGCGGCGCGGCCCTGGCAACACTGAAGCCGAGCGACACGGGGGCCTCGCACCACGAAAGGCGTCGAAAACCGAGTCTGGCTAGGACGCAGGGAGGGCGGCGAAGCGAGCGCACTGAAGCAGTGCGTGAGCGAGACGCCCGACCGAGGGCAACGCCGGACGAAGGTTTGCAGCCGCCTCTCCTAGAGAGACGAGACCGCTACCAGCGGTAGTGGGCGAAGGCCTTGTTGGCCTGGGCCATGCGGTAGATGTCGTCCTTGCGCTTCCAGGCGTTGCCCTGCTGTTTGGAGGCGTCGAGGATCTCGTTGGCCAGGCGCTCGGCCATCGACTTCTCGCCGCGGGCGCGGGCGAACTCCACGAGCCAGCGCACCGCGAGCGTGCGGGCGCGCCGAGCCGGGACCTCGACCGGGACCTGATAGGTCGCGCCGCCGACGCGGCGTGAGCGGACCTCGAGGACGGGAGTGAGCTGCTTGATCGAGTTCTCCAGCTCCTCGACGGGGTTGTTGCCCGTTCGCTCGCCCACCAGCGCCAGAGCGTCATAGGTGATCTGCTCGGCAAGCGACTTCTTGCCGTCGGCCATGACCTTGTTGATCAGCTGCTGGACGAGGCGGCTCCGGTGGACGGAGTCGGGCTCGAGCAGGCGGATCGTGGCCTGGTTGCGGCGCGGCATCCTAGGAGGCCTTCACTCCGTAGAGCGAACGGCCCTGCTTCCGGTCCGAGACGCCGGCGGCGTCGAGCGCGCCGCGGACGACCTTGTAGCGCACGCCCGGCAGATCCTTGACCCGGCCGCCGCGAACGAGGACCACGGAGTGCTCCTGCAGGTTGTGCCCCTCCCCCGGGATGTAGCAGGTCACCTCGAGCCCGTTGGTGAGCCGGACGCGGGCGATCTTGCGAAGCGCGGAGTTCGGCTTCTTCGGGGTCACGGTCGCGACCCGCGTGCAGACGCCCCGCCGCTGCGGCGCGGCGACGCGCTTCTTCCGCCCCTGGCCGGATTTCAGGCCTGGGGTCGACTGCTTCTTTCGCTTGTGGGTTCGTCCCTTGCGGACGAGCTGATTCGTGTTCGGCACGGCGGTGCATGGTAGCGACCGACGTAACCTGCCGAGGCCCATGCCTCTCTTCCGGAAGAAGCCTGGCGCCGACCGTCCTCTGCTCGCAGTCGACATCGACGGGGTGATCAGCCTCTTCGGCTTCGACCAGCCGATCGAGCCCGGCCGGGTGGACCCCGACAACGCGCCCGGCCAGTTCCATCTGATCGATGGGATGCTCCACTGCATCGCGCTGGAGACCGGCCCGCGGCTCAACCGGCTTGCTGAAACGTACGAGCTGATCTGGGCGAGCGGCTGGGAGGATCGCGCCAACGACCACCTGCCCGCCATCCTCGGGGTGCCGAAGCTGCACTACCTCACCTTTGACGGGCGAGCGCGGTTCGGGACGGCTCACTGGAAGCTCGAGGCGCTCGAGGAGTACGCGGGTTCTCGCCCGCTCGCCTGGATCGACGACAGCCTCGATGAGAGCTGCTTCGAGTGGGCGGAGCGGCGCGATGCCCCCACGCTGCTGGTCCCGACCGAGTCGGATGTCGGGCTCACCGAGGCGCACGTCGAGGCGCTCGAGGCCTGGGTCCGGGACGGCTTTCGCCCTCGGTAGGCGCGTCGGATCGGGGGTAGACTCGCCGGGATGGGAGAGGTCGTGCCGATCATCTTCTTGGCCGTGATCCTGAAGATCCCGGTCCTCTATGGCATGTGGCTGATCTGGTGGGCCGTCAAGGACGAGCCCCAGGTCGAGGACCTGCCGGGCGACGCGGACGACCACAGCTTCCGCCGCTTCCGGCGCAACCCGCTCAAGCCCGGCCCGCGTTCACGTGGTCCCCACGGTGGTTCCGCGAAGGCTCAGCCGGACTGCCCGCCCGGCGGTCGCAAACGGACACCTGTGGTCGAGCCTCGCCTAGCCCCGCGGATGGCCGCCCACGAGCGGCGCGAGCACGCGCCCGCCGGCAGCTGAGCAGCTGGTACCGAACAACAACTCACAGGAGGGAACCGCATGGGACAGCCAGTGGTCCATTTCGAGGTCGTCGGAAAGGACATCGACAAGCTGAAGAGCTTCTACTCCGATGTCGCCGGCTGGAGCTATGCGGAGGCGCCTGCGGCGGGACAGGAAGGAGTGCCGCCGTACGCGATGGTGCCCCAGGAGGACAACACCAATCCTGATGGCATCGGCATCGGCGGTGGCATCGGCGTGGGCCCTGAGGGCTACGAGGGCCACGTCACCTTCTACATCGAGGTCCCGGATGTGGGCGCCTCGCTCGATCAGGTCGAGAAGCTCGGCGGCACCCGGGTGATGGGGCCGGAGACGATGACGGAGGACCTGACGATCGGCCTCTTCAACGACCCCGAAGGCCACCTGGTCGGCCTCGTCCAGTCCGCTCAGGGCTAAGAGCCAGCCCGCCGGCGACCCAGAGAACGCCAGTCAGTATCGGCTGCGTCACCAAAGCACTGCACGCGCGGGTGGCGCCGCAGGTACCTCCGGCGACAGGACCCGCGCGCCTAGCGCTTGGGACCTGCCCGCCTAGCCGGTGGCTAGGACTTGTCGGACTCTTCAGCGTCGCCGGTCCC
>JBKPTM010000297.1:0-2891 GCA_046765935.1 Actinomycetota bacterium
GATCTCGCCGGCGACGGGGTCCTCTTCGACGGCAACGGGCCCTCGCTTCGCCTCTTCGCCGGAGGTGGCCCCACGCCGACCGGCGGCCCGGTGCCGAACCTGCGCTCGCCGGTCCCCGGCGCCGTCAGCCCCCGCGGCAGCGCGCTCTGGGGCGGCAGCACGACGGCGCCGATCGGGACGCGCCCGGGCCTCGGCTCGAAGCCCCCGTTCCGCACCGACGTCGCCTGCCAGAACAACGCCGTCCCTGACCTGAACGGACCACTCGCGGCCCAGGGGCCGCCCGACCCCGCCGTGTATCCATGAGACGCGCCCTGAGAGCACATCTGCGTGACGTGGTGGCGATCATCGCCCTGCTCGCGGCCGCCCTCTTCGCGACGACGGTCATCCTGATCAACCAGCGCACCAGCCTGCCGGGCTGGGTCCCGCTGATCGGTACCGACCGGTTCGCGCTCCAGGCCGAGTTCTCCACGGCACAGGCCGTCACGCCGGGACAGGGCCAGTCGGTCGACGTCGCCGGAATCAAGGTCGGCGAGGTCACCGGCGTGAAGCTCCAGGACGGGCACGCGGTGGTCTCGATGGAGGTCGACAACAAGTACGCGCCCCTGATCCACGAGGACTCCTCGCTCCTGCTGCGGCCGAAGACCGGGCTGAACGACATGGTCGTCGAGGTCGATCCGGGGACACAGTCGAGCCCGCGGGTCAAGGAGGACTCGACGATCCCGCTCGCGTCGACCCAGCCTCAGGTCAACCCCGACGAGTTCCTCGCCTCGCTCGACGCCGACACCCAGCAGTTCCTCAAGCTCCTGCTGGCGAACGGGGCGGAGGCCCTGGACCCGGAGAAGGGCCGCGACGTGAAGCTCTCGAACGCGCTCCGGCGCCTCGACCCATTCGCCCGCGACATCGCCCGGATCAGCGGCGCCCTCGTCGACCGCCGGCAGAACATCGCCGACTCGATCCACAACTTCCAGCTGCTCTCGACGGAGCTCGGCAACAAGGACCAGGACCTGGCGAACTTCGTCGATGCTTCGAACGCGGCTCTCGCCTCCTTCGCCCGCGAGCAGGCGTCGATCCGCAGCGCGGTCCGCGAGCTGCCGAGCACGCTCAAGGTGACGAGGGGCGCGCTGTCGAGCGCCGACGCCCTCGCGCTCCAGTCCGCTCCGGCCCTGAAGAAGGCGCTGCCGGGCTCTAGGGCCACGGGAGCGGCTCTGCGGGCGCTGCGACCCCTCTTCCAGCAGACCGCCGGCCCGATCCAGAACCAGATCCGTCCGTTCACCCAGCAGGTGGCGAGCCCCGTGACCCACGTGGCGCAGATCTCGCAGGGGCTCGGGACGGCAACCCCGGGCCTGAAGACCGGCTTCACCGACCTCAACCTCGGGCTCAACGCCCTCGCCTACAACCCGCAGCAGAGCAACGACCAGGGCTTCCTCTTCTACATCCCCTGGCTGAACCACAACCTGAACTCGAACTACCTGCTCCAGGACGCCTACGGACCGCTCCGGCGCGGCATCCTCCTGGTCAGCTGCTCGACCGCGTTCACCGCTGAGGGCACGCTGCTCTCCGAGCCGTACCTGCGCCTCCTCTACCAGCTGACTGGCGCCTCCCGCGCCAGCAGCATCCCGGGCTGCACATGAGGACTCGCGGACCGACACTCGGGCAGATCGCGGTGGCAGTCGCCTTCGCCTTCTCATGCTTCGGGCTGCTGCTCTTCCTCTGGACGACCTTCGGCGGGCCGGTGCCCCTGAAGCCGGAGGGCTACCGCGTCAATGTGCCGTTCGACGAGGGGACGCAGCTCGCGGTCGAGTCCGACGTACGGATCGCGAACGTCTCGGTCGGCAAGGTGAAGTCGATCAGCCTGGCGAACTCGGGGCCCAACCGCGACCTTGGAGTGGCCACGATCGAGATCGACAGCCGTTACGCGCCGATCCCGGCCAACACCCGGGCGATGCTGCGGCAGAAGACGCTCCTCGGCGAGACCTACGTTGAGCTCACCCAGGGGGACCGCGACGGACCGAAGCTGGCCGAGGACGCCACATTGCCGAAGGCGCAGGTCCAACCCTCTGTGCAGCTCGACGAGATCTTCCGAACGTTCGACGCGCGGACCCGGGCCGCGTTCCAGACCTGGATGCAGCAGCTGGCCATCGCGACCGCCGGCCGGGGCGCCGACCTCTCGGCGGCGATCGCCAACCTGGAGCCCTTCGCCGAGGACGCGAACCGGCTCCTGCGGGTGCTCGATACGCAGCAGGGCGCGGTCCAGCGGCTCGTCCGCAACACCGGCGAGGTCTTCGGCGCGCTGTCGGAGCGCCAGGGACAGCTCCAGGGCCTGATCCGGAACTCCGGGACGGTCTTCCATACGACCGCGGTCCGCAACCGCGACCTCGAGGCGACCTTCCGGGCACTGCCGACCTTCCTTTCGGAGTCGCGCCTAACCCTCGACCGCCTGAAGAGCTTCTCCCAGAACGCCAACCCGCTGATCACCCAGCTGCATCCCTCCGCGCGGGCGTTGAGCGCGGATCTGAAGCCGATCGCCAAGGTCGCACCCGACTTCCATGGCTTCTTCACCGGCCTGCGGAAGACGGAGATCCGCGCGCGGACGGGGCTGCCCGCGCTACAGCGACTGCTCGACACCGACCTGCCGCCGCTGCTCAACCAGCTCGTTCCGTTCACGCGGCAGCTCAACCCGATCATCTCGATGATCAACCGCTACCGCGGCGACGTGACCGGCCTGCTCGGCAACGCGACCGGCGCGACCAACGCACAAACCAGCACGGAGGCGGGCGTCCTCTCCCACTACATCCGCAGCTCGGCGCCGCTCTATCCCGAGGACCTGTCGATGTTCGGGCCCGCCGGGCCGGCCGCCAACCAGCATCGACTCGCCTACTCGCGCTCGAACG
>JBKPTM010000298.1:0-6148 GCA_046765935.1 Actinomycetota bacterium
AGGGCCGCGACTAGCGCGACGATCTGCGACGGCGGGTGGGAGCGCTCGTACCAGACGAACCCTCCGAGCAGGGTCGCCCCGAGCACCACCATCGCCGCGAGCTCCCAGCTCATCGGGCCCGCTCCTCGGCCGGAGCATTCGTCGAGGCCGCCTCCCGGAGGGCGGCCGCTCCTTCCTCGACCGTGACCGCCGCTCCGTCGAGGATGCGGGCCACCTCGCTCGAGAAGTACCAGCCCCCGGAGAGCAGCTCCTCCGCGGAGCCGTCGGCTGCGACGTCTCCGCGTCCCAGCAGCACCGCCCGCTCCGCAAACGTCGCGGCGAACTCGACGTCGTGCGTCGCTATCACCACCGCGGTGCCGCGATGGGAGAGCCCGCGGGCCAGCTCGGCCAGCTCCGCCTTGCGAGCGCGGTCCATGCCCCGGGTCGGCTCGTCGAGGAGCAGCGCGCCGGGCAGCTCGCCCTCCCCCGGCTCCCGGCCCGCGACGACGATCGCGAGTGCGAGGCGCTGGCGCTCCCCGCCGGAGAGATCGCGGGGGTCGGCATCGGCCAGTCCCTCGAGGCCGAAGCGGCGGAGGGCCGCCGTTCCGGCCTCGCCGCGGACCTCCTCGCCGACGCTCTCGTGGACGAAGAGGTCGCTGGGCCGCTGCGGCAGGAGCGCAACGCCTCGCGGCGCCTCTATCTGGCCGCGCTGTGGTTCCACCAGTCCCGCCGCGGCCCGCAGCAGCGTGCTCTTGCCGGCTCCGTTCCGGCCCATCAGCGCGACCCGCTCGCCTGACTCGATCCGGAGCTCAACGCCGCGCAGGGCCTCCGTTCGCTCCTCACCCTCACCGAGCTCGACCCAGAGGTCCCGGAGAGCGAGAGCCGTTTCGCTCCCCGACCGCCGAACGTCCCGGACCTTTCGCTCAGAGGGGGGTTCCGGGACGTTCGGTGTGAAGTTCGCGGCGTGCAGCGTTTGACGGGCATCCCGGACGCTCACGGACGGCGGCAGGCCGGCCTCGCCGAGCAACCGGGCGCCGGGGGTGGTGAGCGCGAGGTCGGCGCTCAGCGCCCACTCGAGGAACGGCTGCGGGGCGCCGTCGAAGGAGATTGACCCTCGATGCAGGGCGACCACTCGGTCGGCGGCAGCCAGGCAACGCTCGAGGCGGTGCTCGCCCAGCAGCACCGCCACCCCCCACTCCTCATTCAGCCTGCGGAGGAGTGAGATCAGCTCGTCGCCCGCGACCGGGTCGAGCTGGGAGGTCGGCTCGTCCAGCAGGATCAGGCGGGGCCGGGTGGCGAGCGCCGCCGCAAGGGCCACCCGCTGGAGCTCGCCGCCGGAGAGGGTGTCGGTCGTCCGCTCCAGAAGGCCGTCGATGGCGAGCGCGAGCGAGACCTCCTCCACGGCTCGCGCTCGGGCCGCCGGAGGCACGCCGCGCAGCTCCAGCGGAAGCTCGATCTCGGCACCCACGGTCGTGCTGACGACCTGCGTCTCCGGCTCTTGCGCGACGAGTCCGACGACCTCGGCAAGCTCGGCCGGCCCGTGCGAGCGGGTGTCCAGACCGGCCACCTCGAGCTCGCCCTCGACCTCGCCTCCGTGGAAATGCGGAACCAGCCCGCACCCGGCGCGGAGCAGCGTGGACTTGCCGGAGCCCGAGCGGCCCGCGATGACGACGAACTCGCCGGCCTGCACCTCGAGATCGATCCCGCGCAGCGCCTCCGCGGAGGCTCCCGGATAGCGGTAGGCGAGCCCGCTCGCCCGGAACACCGGCTCAGCCACGGGAGCGCCACCTCCTCAACGCGAACGGAACTGCGGCCAGCGCCAGCAAGGCGATGCAGAGCGCGAGGGTGAGCCCACCGGTTCCCATCTCGATCCGCGGGTAGGTCTCGAAAGCCCCCGCCCCGGCGATCCGCGCTCCGACCGCGGCGATCGCGATCGCCAAGCCCGTCGCGATCAGGGGGGCGTCGTCACGCGAGGGCTCTCGCCGGGTGACTGGACGCACCACGAGGGAGTGGCCGCGGAGCTCGAGCGTGGCCGCCACGTCGACGGCCCGGTCGAGTGAGCCCTCGACCAGGCGACGCGCGAGAGCGGCCCGGCCAACCGGTTCGGCCGCGGGCCCGCGCAGGGCGGCGGCCTCCCGGAGCCGGGAGCCATCGGCCGCCGCGAGGGGGACCATCCGCGTGACCAGTCCAGCCGTCATCGCGGAACGGCGGGCGAGGGGCCTGAGGGCGCGGAGCACGCGGTCGGGATCGACGCAGGCCGAGTAGTCGGCGAAGATCAGGACCACCGATACGACCCGGAGGCCGATCACCGCCCCAGCGGCCAGGGACTCGAGCGTGATGTCGGTGTTGCCGAGCACCGGCATCTCCCAGCCCCGCACCAGCACGGTGTCGCCGCGATGGCTGACCAGGACGTTGACCAGCACCATGAACACGAGCAGCGGCAGCGCCAGGCGCAGCGAGGCCCGGACGGCTCGGCCCGCCCCCGCCGCGTACCCCGCCAGCACCGTCGCGAGCCCGGCCGCGATCAGGAGCAGAGGGCTCGAGTAGATGAAGCCGACGAGCGCCAGTGCGCCCAGGTAGGCGATCGCGGCGCCCGGGGAGGCGCGGTGGAGCGGGCTGCGACCCGGGACGTACGCGAGCGCCGGCTTCACGGCACCGGCACCCCGATGGGCCCCGCCCCGGGCTGGGTGGCGAGCGCGTAGTGGTTGCGGAGCTGGGCTCCGAACGACTGGGCGGCGGCGGCGACGCCCTTCGCGTCCGTCCCGGTGACCACCCAGGTCGGCGGGCCGTCCCCCGGACGCAGAGCTGCAATCAGCCCGCCGCCCTTGCCAACGCTTCCGGCGGGCTGACCGGCCTGGTTTAGCAGTTCCAGAAGCGGGCGACGGGTGCCCACGAACCGGGCGAAGACGCCGCTCTCGGCCGGGGCCTCGTCAAGAACGTGCGCCACCGGGTCGGCGTTCAAGCGCTTCCATGGCCCGACGAGCACGCGGATGCCGCTGACGCGCGTGATCTCGCTATCGATGTCACCGCCGCCGCTCTGCTCGACGACGGCGGGCGGGGCCGGGGCGATCGCGGCGGAGCGCAGGCGCTGATCGACATCGGCGCAGACGGGCTGGGCGCCGGCGCAATCAACTGTGGTCGTCCACTGCTCCCCCTGGAACCCGTGCACGAATGGCTCGGGCCAGGAGCCGACCACGGCCGGCACGCGCATCGCGGCCGTCCAGTCCCGGTAGTCCCACCAGATGCGATCGCCGCCGGAGGGGTCGTACTGGGCAGACCCGATCGGCGACTCGATCCCGTTCACGTAGAAGAACCAATCGCTGCGCCGACCGCCGCTCGCAGAGCCGGAAAGCCCATCGATCGACTGGATGAAGCCGCCGCCGTAGCGGGTGGAGATGTCGGCGTTGCGGTCGAGGACCCGCATGACGGTGTCCGACTCGCGGATCGAGTCGCTCTTCTGGAGCATGACCTTGCTGCCGAAGTCGCGCGTCACGGTCAGCTCGACGTCGCCCTCGTCCTTGCCGGGCCCGAGCCCGCAGCCGGCGGCCGCCGCGGCGCAGAGCGCCAGGGCGGCCGCCAGGTAGCGGGCGGGGATCACTACTTGCGCTTCCCCTTGTGCTTGCCGTGCTTCCCCTTCTTGGCCGAGCGACTGCGGTGTTCGCAGTTCTTGGTGACCTTGTCACCCTTGCCCAGCTTGACGCTGTCGTCGCCTCCGCCGCAGTTGACGCGGTCCTTTCCGCCGCCGCGGACGTCGATCTTGTCGTCGCCGGCGAGGGCGCGCACCGCATCGCTGCTACCGCGGGGCTTGATCCGATCGGGGCCCGCGGTGCCGGTGATGCCATCGACCCCATCGGAGCCGACGATCAGACGGCCGCGCGCCGCCGGGCACTCGACAGTCTGACTGGACGCGCAAACGGCGAGCGCCGCGCTCGGGATGTCCGCACCGCGGGTGGCCTGGAGCTGCGCCGTACCCGGAGTGTTCAGCGTCACCTGGGCGTTGCCGGATGCATCGGTGGTGACGGGTGACGCCCCGCCCGAGACGACCGCGCCGGCCGCCGGAGTGGCGGCGCCATCGTCGCCGTAGGCGAGCACCTGGACCGGGAACGGCGTTCCGGCCGGCTGACGAACCGGAGCGTTGAGCACGAGCTCCGGGGGCGCGGGGAACGTCGGTGCGAGGTACCAGAGGACCTGGTCACCGGGATGGAGGGCGAACTGCGAACCCCCCACCTGCAGACCGACGTGATTCACCTTCGTGTACCAGAAGGCCGAGCCTGAGGCCACCTGACCTCCGATGCCGCAGACACCGAGGCCGAAGCCCTGGGACACGAACGTGTCGGTGAGCAGCAGGGGATTCAGCTGGCCGCGACTCTTGGCGGCCTCGACGACCACGCCGAGGGCGTTGGCGCCGGCAACGGTCACCCCCTGGCCGGAGCCGCCGCTGCCGGCGCCGAAGCAGACGGCCTGCGGACTGGTGGGCATGGTCGTGGTGTCGCTGTACTGCGTGAGGTCGTCGAGCGATCCGCCCGGGCCGACCACGCGCAGATCCGCGCCGACGCTTGCGCTCGCCTGAGCCGGTCCGAGCAAGGCAACCGCGATCAGCGACGCCAGCGCCGCAATCGAGACAGTCATTCTCATATGGAGCCACCCCTTCCTCGAGGGTCGTGTTGGCTGGCCGTGGACAGGTCTCCTGGCTTCCGGGCTAACCGAGGCGCCTTCCCAGGAAATCGACGATCTCCCAGTGGCCTTGCCTCGGCCAAATCACCCGGTCACAGTGGCGGGACCGCGCCGGCTTCTCACCGGACTTCCCTTGACCACCGGCCGTTGTGAACGCATGGATCTTAACCCGGCACCCCCGGAAGCGAAGCTGAGGAGGTGCCGGCTATGAAAAACGAGGGGCGGCCCAAAGGCCGCCCCTCGCATGGAACTTCAGCGGGAAGAGGTCCTTACTTCTTGGACTTCTTCTGCTTGCACTTCTCGCTCGAAGAAGCGCTCAGCGTCTCGCCGCTGTAGAAGGTCGTGGTCTCCGTGGTCGACCACTTCTTCTTCTTGCAGCGGGCCATGACGTAGAACGACTTCTTGCCCGTCTTGCGCTTGTTGAACGTGGTGTCGAACTTGGTCAGCACCAGCCCGATGGTGTTCGGGATGTTGCTGAACGTCAGCGTCCGGCCCGAGATCTGCCCGATGATCGTCAGGGACGTAGCCCCGGGGCCGATGTCGGTCTGGACGTAGATCGTCTTCGGACCACCACTGAAGAACGTCACGGTGCCGTTCACCGCGCCGCCGTTCACCTCAACGCTTCCGCCACCCGTGATGCTCTGCGGGCAGGCGGCCTGAGCCTGGGCAGTGAACTTGCCCTGGATCTGGCTGAGCTGGCAGACCGGGATGTTGCCGTTCACGAACTTGACGTTCGGGTCAATCGTGAACACCGTCTGCCTCGGCGACTGGGAACCCGTGAAATTCGAATAGGTCGTCGCAATGATGTTGTGCAGCGACACACCGCCGAATGCCTTCTTGTCCTGCTTGGCCGGCGAGAGCGTGGTCTGCAGCGTCTGCGACGTAGGCGAGCCAGCGAACGCGACGCTCGAAACGGTGAGCGCCCCGATCACGCCCACCAAGGCGCCGATCAGATACTTGCGGTTACGCATACCACTCCTTTTCGTTTGGCAATTTCCCTGACGGCACCCCAAAACCCCAAGGTCCGCCAGCCCTTGGATTTGCCTTCTTCGCTGAACCTAACACAGCAAAATCGGCGTAGTTGTGCGGATCTCCCGCCTGAAACCGGGCTCCCCGAAAACTCGGTAAACGCGCCGTTTACGGCCTACGGGTTCGCGTAGACGTGGGTGAAGTCGGTGAGCTCCGGGATCTGACCGAGCGAGGGCTGGGCGGGCTGCTTGTTGCAGGCCACCGCCGGCAGCGAGTTGGTCGTGGTCTGGTCGCGGAACGCCGTGGTCTTGAGCTCGTCGAGGAGCTGCTGCGGCGTGTCGAAGGTCGCGCGGTTGTCGAACTCAGGATGCCCGACGTAGCTGGAATCGGGGCCCAGGGCGGCGGTGAGCCCCGGCGGCGACGCGCAGGGACGAGTATCGAAGCTGAGCAGTCCGCCGATCACGTTGAGGGCGCTGTCCGGGGCGGGGTAGGCGTTCGAGCGCGAGTAGGCGAGTCGATGCTGGTT
>JBKPTM010000299.1:0-14987 GCA_046765935.1 Actinomycetota bacterium
GGTCGAGGAGACAACCGTTGAGGAACTGATCTCGGGCTCCGACCCCGACGACCTTCCCGCGCCGGCCGAGCATGGCCGCTACATCATCCTCACCTCCGGGACGACCGGTACGCCCAAGGGCGCCCAGCGCAGCCAGCCGGAGGGGCTCAGCGCGCTCGCGGCGCTGCTCTCGAAGATCCCCCGGCGCCACGGCGAGACCGTGATGATCGCGGCGCCCCTCTTCCACTCCTGGGGCTTCCTGCACTTCATCCTCAGCCTTCCCACCGTCGCGACGATGGTCCTCCGGCCCCGCTTCGATCCGGAGGACACCCTGCGCTCGGTGGCCGAGCACCGGGCGCGGGTGCTCGCCGTCGTGCCGGTGATGATGCAGCGGATCCTCGCCCTGCCGGAGGAGGTGAAGCGCCGCTACGACCTCTCCTCGCTGGAGGTCACCGCGGCGAGCGGCTCGTCGCTCCCGGGAGAGCTCGCCACCAAGTGGATGGACGAGTTCGGCGACAACCTCTACAACCTCTACGGCTCGACGGAGGTCGCCTGGGCGTCGGTGGCCACGCCGGAGGACATGCGCGCGGCGCCGGGCACCGCAGGGAGGCCTCCGCGCGGCACCGTGATCCGGATCGTCGACGAGGACGGCCACGATCTGCCGACCGGGGAGACCGGCCGGATCTTCATCGGCAACCAGCTGGCCTTTGAGGGCTACACGGGCGGCGGCGACAAGGAGCATCTCGGCGAGCTGCTCTCCTCCGGCGACGTCGGGCACTTCGACGAGGACGGCCGCCTCTTCATCGACGGACGGGACGACGAGATGATCGTCTCGGGCGGGGAGAACGTCTTCCCCCGCGAGATCGAGGACCTGCTCGCCGATCACGAGGCGGTCGAGGAGGCCGCCGCGATCGGGGTCGACGACGAGGAGTTCGGCCAGCGCCTGCGGGCCTTCGTGGTCAAGGCTGACGGCAAGGACGCGAGCGAGGAGGACCTGAAGGGCTACGTCAAGAAGAACCTCGCTCGGTACAAGGTCCCGCGCGAGATCGTCTTCGTCGATGAACTTCCGCGTAACGCGACGGGTAAGGTCCTGAAGCGTGAGCTCGCGGAGCGTCAGCTCGCCGACTGAGCCTGCCGGACAATCCATCCGAGCGGAGATCGACGAGGCCCGCGCCGCCACGGAGCGCTTCCGGGCCAAGGCCACCGACCTGATCGAGGAGCTGCGCGCCCGCGAGACGAAGGCCCGCGAGGAGGCGATCGCCGCGGAGGCGGCGGCCGAGACCATGCGCGCCGGGGCGAGCGAGGCGATCGAGCGCGCTCGGCGGATCGAGCAGGGGCTGACCGCCAAGGCGACTCAGGCCGTGCGCAGGTCTCGCGAGCGGGCCGAGCAGGCCGAGGGACGCGTCGAGGAGGCTGAGGCCCGGCTGGCCCGGCTCGACGCGGCATTGAAGGACGCACTCGAGCGCCGGCAGCGCGCGGAGACCCGAGCCGGGGAGACCGCGAGGGAGCTCGAGGAGCTCAAGACCAAGCTCAGTGATGCGGAGCAGAGGGCGATCGCCGCGGAGGAGCGGGCCGAGGCCGCGCGGGACGACCGGGCGGAGGTGGAGCGGCTTCGCCGGGAGATGGACGAGCGGGTCCGCGAGGCGGAGGAGCAGGTCCGCAGGGAGTCCGACGAGAAGCTGCGACGACTGGCGGACCGTGTGGCCAGGGAGGCGGAGGCACGCGCGCGGGCCGAGGCGGCGGCAGCGCTGAGCGAGGAGGCCACGCGGCTTCAGCGGGAGGCCGAGGAGAGGGCCGAGGCCGCCAATGTGGATGAGCTCGCCCAGAGACGAGTCCCCGATGAGGTCTCGGTGAGCGACCCGGCCGGCACGCACTACGTCGGCGGCCGCCGGTTGCGCACCTACTGAGCGTCACCCGCTGACCGGCTGCGTCTCCTTCGCGTACTTCTCCTCGACGTCACGCTTCAGGTTGAGCAGGGAGACACGGAAACGGCGGTTCAGGGAGATGGCGGCCACCCGCTCGGCGATCAGCCCGGGGATCCCGCCGCCCGCCACGCCGTACTGGAATCTGAAGGTGACGCGGGTTCTATCCTCGTCCAGCTCGCGCAGGCGCCAACGGCCTCGCTGGTCGACTCCGGTCACCGAGCTCCAGGCCATATCTCCCTCGGGCTGCCACTCCACGATCTCGATCAGGCCGCCGACGTCCGCCGCTCCCACCCTGATCAGCATCCGGTAGCGGGCGCCGAGGCCGGCGTGCCGGTCCCCGGCGACCTCCCAGCGAGTCAGCCCGTCGATGAACACGAGGTAGTTGGCCGGCTCGGTGACGTACTCCCAGACGAGGTGGCGGGGCGCGTCGACGGTGACCTTCTGCTCGATCCGCACGCCCGACCCCTACCCGACGACGGGCAGGCGGCGCTCGGCGGCGAGCTCGGTGAGCTGGTCCTGCATCGCCGAGGTGATGTCGTTGTAGATCCGGTCGACATCCGGGTCCGGGCCGTAGCGCTCGCGCAGGTCGATGGGCTCCATGACCTGCACCGTGATCTTCGCCGGCAGCGGCAGATGCCCGAGGAAGTCGCCGATGTTGACGATCCAGGGCAACGAGAGGTTGACCGGGAGGGTCTTCAGGCGCAGGAGCTTGTCAAGGCGAAGCAGCCTGGCGAGCCGGTCGCCGTGACTTAGGAAGACCGCCGTCTCCTGGCCACCGATGGAGACGATCGGGACGATCGGAACGCCCGCGTCGAGCGCGAGCTTGATGAACCCTTTGCGACCCGCGAAGTCGACCCGATTGGCCTCCCACGTCGGCCGGTTCACCTCCCAGTCCCCGCCCGGGTAGACGAGGACCGCCGCGTCGCAGTCGAGCGCCTTGCGGGCGTTCTCGTGTGAGGCGGCGACTGTCCCGAACTTCCGCAGATACGGGCCCACCGGGGATGTCAGAACCAGGTTGTGGGCGAGCTGGTAGAAGGGCCGCTCGACCCCGAAGAAGGTGTTGAAAGCGACCGTGAAGACGATCGTGTCCGGGGTGATGTTGCCCCCGGAGTGGTTGCCGACAAGCAGCACCGGGCCCTCTTCCGGGACTCGTTCCATGTTCCGCACCTCGCCGCGGAACCAAATGGTGGCCAGCAGCCAGCTGAGCGAGAGGTTCTCGCGGATGAAGTCCGGGTCGCGGTCGTCGAGATCGGCGGTGAGCCGGTCCTGGATCTCGTCGACGAAGCGCCTCAGCAGCGACGGGCGCGCGCGGCCGTCCTCGGCTTGGCGCCCGGGGTCTCCTCCGTTCTGGCTCTGTTTCTGCCGCTCGGGGGCGGCAGTGCCTGGGCCGCTCTCTGGCATGGGTCGATTCTAGGTCGTGTTAGGGGCTAGGCCGCGTCGGCGGCGATCTCGGAGTCCCGGCCCTCGTGACCCGCTCCGTTGGTCGCGGCGTTCCCGTTGATCCTGCCCTGCAAACGGCGTGCGGCCCGGCTGAGGCGCTTTGCGGCGCGCTCCGTGGCGGAGCCCTTCGCGCGGCCGATGAAGTCGTGAACGAGGGCATTTGCGTCGACCGGATGCTCGACCTGTGGGACGTGACCGCATTGCTCGAGAACGACCTGGCGCGCGGTGGGTAGCGCATCGGCCACGTAGCGTGAGAAGGCGAGCGGGACGAGTGGGTCCTCGTCACCCCACACGAACATCGCCGGCGGCTCGAGCTCGCGGAGCCGCGTATAGAAGCCCCTCGGGCCATTCGGCTCCTCCAGGTAGATGTGCCGCGCCGAGGCGTGGAAGGCGACTCGCGCATTCACTGACTTGTAGTTGCGCAGGAACTCCTCGACGGCGACGTCGGCGGCCGTCGGGTGGATCCGCTCGGGCCGCGAGAACATGCTCCAGAACTGCTGGCGGACGAGCGCGTCACCGAAGGTGTGTGGGATGGCGGCGAGCTCGGGCCGCAGCAGTCTCACCAGGGGCACGAAGTGGCGCCGGCGCCTCCAGGCCATCGATGCGCAGAGCAGGCTGAGGCTCTGCACCCGCGCCGGCTCGCGCAGGCCGACCTCGATCGCCACGCGACCCCCGAGGGAGTTGCCGACGATGTGGGCGCGACCGATCCCCATCGCGTCCATGAACCGGATCACCGACCGGGCGAACCAGGGGGCGTCGTAGGGAGCGCGGAGCGGCTTCGAGGAAGAGCCGAATCCCGGCAGGTCGATCGCGTGGACGGTGTACTGGGGGGTGAGGGCGGAGACCGTCTCGTAGAAGCTCGTCTTGTTGCTGCCCAGCCCGTGGATCAGGATCACGGTCTCGATCCCGTCGCCCGCGGTGAGCGTCGAGATCCGGGCCTTACCGGCTCGTACCTCATGGATCCGCATCAGCGGCGGTCGGCCGTACGGCCGCTGGAAGAAGCCCTCGAAGGCGACGGCGAGGTCGAGGTTCCCCCTCGCCCAGAGGCGCCGCGAGCGGAACGCGTCGAGGCCGGAGAGCTGGCCCTCACGGAGCTCGAGCCAGGTCGCCGCGTCGGTTCCGATCACCGTGTCGGGATCGCGCTCCGGCGAGACCGTTACCCGGCAGCGCTCCTCGTCCAGCTCGACCGCCCAGCTCAGGCCGAGGTCATCGAGCTCGATGCGGTAGCTGGCGCGGAAGCCCGGATCGGCACCCAGGTAGCGCTCGTGAAGGGAGGCGAAGGCCTCCTCCACCTCTCGCAGCCGCTGCCCCTCCGGCGAAACCTCAGTCAAGGCCCCGCCAGCGTATCGCCCCGAACGGTTGTTCCCGCCCACACAATTGAGGTGATTACCGGAATCCGCGCGGAATATGCGGGATTCGACGCGTGAATAGCATCCGCCCCGTGGGCGCCATCCGCATCCAGGACACGCTGAGCGGCGAGACCCGGGAGCTTCACGCCAACGATCGCGGCCAGGTCGGGATCTACGCCTGCGGCCCGACCGTCTACGGCCGCATCCACATCGGCAACGCCAGGCCGTACGTGGTCTTCACGCTGCTCAAGCGATTTCTCGAGCACGAGGGCCTCGACGCGAGGCTCGTCATCAACGTCACCGACATCAATGACAAGATCTACGACGCCGCGAAGGAGGCGGGCGAGGCCTCGGACCGCTACGCCTCGGAGATGACCGCGGCCTATGTCGCCGACACGGACGCGCTCGGTCTCGAGAGGCCCGACGCCGAGCCCCTGGCCTCGGGCACGATCGACGAGATCGTCTCGCTGATCCAGGCGCTGATCGACTCGGGGCACGCCTACCAGGCGAACGGCGACGTCTATTTCCGGGTCCGCAGCTTCGACGACTACGGCAAGCTCTCAAACCGGAACGCCGACGAGATGGATCAGGGCGAGGAGGCCGGTACGGCGGCGCTCAAGGAGGATCCGCTCGACTTCGCTCTCTGGAAGGGCCACAAGGAGGGCGAGGACACCTCGTGGGACTCACCCTGGGGCAAGGGCCGGCCCGGGTGGCACATCGAGTGCTCGGCGATGTCCGAGAAGGAGCTCGGCACCGACTTCGCCATCCACGGCGGCGGCATCGACCTCGTCTTCCCCCATCACGAGAACGAGATCGCGCAGACCGAGGCGGGACGCGGGGTGCCCCTCGCCGAGATCTGGATGCACAACGGGCTGGTCCAGATCGACGAGGAGAAGATGTCGAAGTCGGTCGGCAACATCTTCCAGCTCTCCGAGGCGATCGAGCGCTACGGCGGCCAGACCGTCGTCGCCTATCTGATCTCCGGTCACTACCGGGGTCCGCTGGCCTTCTCCGACGAGCAGCTGCGGGAGGCGGCCGCGCGGGTCGAGCGGATCCGGAACTACTTCAGGGATGCGCCTGCGGGCGAGCCGGGCGAGTTCCTCGGTGACCGTCGCCAGGCCTTCCTCGACGCGCTGGCGGACGACTTCAACACGCCGCAGGCGTTCGCCGTGCTGTTCGAGATCGTGGCCGAAGGGAACAGGCGCCCTCTCCCCGGCGCGCGGGGGGTCCTGGTCGAGTTGCTGCCTCTGCTCGGGCTCGATTCACTGATCGATGAAGAGGAGGAAGCTCCTGCCGAAGCGCTGGCGCTGCTCGAGGAGCGCGAGACGGCCCGGGCAGGCAAGGACTTCGATCGCGCCGATGCGCTCCGCGACCAGCTCGCGGAGATGGGCTGGGAGGTCCGCGACGAGGCGGGCGGTGCGCGTCTTGTCCGGCGCCGATGAACTCTGATCTCGAGCGGTTGTCCGCGATTAGTGCGGTGGATGGCTCGAAACTCGACGGGTGACGGCGGAGCGGATCTACGGCCGGCGTCCCGTGGCGGAGGCCGAGCGGGGCCGGCGCCGGGTCCATCGCGTCTGGCGGGCGCCCGAGACCCCCTCGGAGGAGCTCGAGCGGCTCTGCGGATCGCCCGACCATCAGGGGGTCGTGGCGGAGGTCGATCCGTACCCCTACGCCGATCCGGCGAGCCTGCTCGCCCGCGACGACGCGTTGGTCGTCGTCCTCGACCAGGTGCAGGACCCTCACAACCTGGGCGCGGTCTGCCGGGCCGCTGAGGTGGCCGGCGCCGCCGGGGTCGTCATTCCGGAACGTCGTGCGGCGTCGGTGACGGCCGCGGCCTGCAAGGCGTCGGCCGGCGCCGTTGAGCACCTTCCCGTGGCCAGGGTGAGGAACATCGCCGACTGGCTCGGCGAGGCGAAGGCCGCCGACGCCTGGGTCTACGGGGCGGCGGCGGAGGCGGACCGTGCCTACACCGATGTCGACTGGTTGGGCCGAGCCGTCCTTGTCCTCGGCTCTGAGGGGTCGGGGCTGCGACCGCGGGTCTCCGACGCGTGTGACGAGCTGATCTCGATCCCGGTCGCCGGCCGGGTGTCGTCGCTGAACGCGTCGGTGGCGGCCGCGGTCATCCTCTTCGAGACGCGGAGACAGCGAACGGCTTAGGTCCGCGCCGTCAGGCTGCGAGCTGCTGCGGCTCCCTGCCGGAGGCACCGTCGCCCACCTGCTCGGTGAGGGCGATCAGCTCGTCGAGGATCTCGGTGTAGCGCTCGCGGAGTTCCTGGTCCGCAAGGCGCCCGCCGTCGAAGGCGTCGTCTGCGTGACCGACTGGGAGGTCCGTCTCGATCACGCGAGCGCCGCTGGCGCCCAGGACCTTGCGGGTCTCGGCCTGTGACCAGACGGCCCCGAACATGCCGGTGCTCGCGCCGACCACTGCAGCCGGCTTGCCCCAGATGGCGTTCTCGCCCTTCGGCCGTGAGGCCCAGTCGAGGGCGTTCTTGAGGACGCCGGGGATCGAGGAGTTGTACTCCGGCGATGCGATCAGGACCGCGTCGGCGGACTCGATCGCTTCGCGCAGGCGGCGGGCGCCGGCCGGGCCGCGACCCGTGTCGTCGTCCTGGTCGTAGGGCTCGACCGCCTTCAGCCCGTCGAAGATCTGCAGCTCCACGGACGGCGGCAGGAGCTCCGCCGCCGTCCGCAGGAGCGCGGTGTTGTGGGAGTCGCGACGGAGGCTTCCCGAGATCCCGAGAATCGTCATCTCGCTAGGCCCCCGACCTGACGAGCTCGAGGTGGACGCTGAGCGTGACCTCGTTCTCGACAGCGACGCCGCCCTTGGGGAGCGAAGCGTTCCAGTTGAGCCCGTAGTCGGTCCGGTCAACCTTCGTCTCCAGGTCGATCCCGAGCTTCTCGGTGTCGGAGATGTCGACGACGGGGCCGCTGATCTCGCCGCGTGCCTCGACGCGCTTCGTGATGTCCTTGATCGTCAGGTCGCCTTCGACGGTGAGCTGATCGCCGTCCCGGCGGATCTCGGTCGAGTCGAACCTGATCACCGGATACCTGTCCGCGTCGAAGAAGTCGGGGGAGAGGAGGTGGGCCCGCTGCTGGTCGTCGCGGGACTCGATGCTCGCGACGCGCGCCTCGCCGCTGATCTTCGACTCCCCGTCCTCGTCGCTGAGGCGGATCTCGAACTCATCGAAGCCGGCGCGGTACGTCGCCACGACCATGTGCTTGACCGAGAACCCGACTCTCGAATGAACCTGGTCGGATTGCCATGTGCCGGTCGGGATGGTTGACTCTGCTTGTGCTGTGGTCATTGAATGTCTCCTTGGTGAGGGGCTAAGCTTTACTTGATCTGTCAAAGAGTTTAGCGCAAGAACTTGAGCACACAACAGTTGACAACTAAAACACTTCCGTCGACCGACGTGTTCGCGAACCTGGCCGCCGCCTACGGGACGCTCACTCGCGAGCTCAGCGCGTCGCTGGTCGCCAACCACGGGCTGACGATCAACGACTACGGCTGCCTGCTGCTGCTCTCCCGGGCGGGCGAGGAGGGGATGCGCAGGATCGATCTGGCGAACGAGCTCCGCCTCTCGCCGTCAGGGATCACGCGCCTGCTGGACCGACTCGAGGATCAGGGGCTGGTGGGCAAGGGCGCCTGCAAGGAGGACGCCCGCGTCAGCTACGCGATTCTCACCGACGCCGGCCTGGCGAAGCTCAAGGACGCTGCGCCAGGCCACGTCGAGGACATCGACCGCCAGCTCGCCGATGTCCTCGACGAAGAGGAGATGCGGACTCTCACCGAGCTCCTCAGGCGAATCGGGAACAGCCAGGGCGAGAACTGCACCCCTGAGGAGTAGCCGCCCCTACGCGGCGGGCGGCTCGGGCGGTGGCGGCGGCTCCGTGGGCGCCGGCTGCGCCGGGGCCGTCTGCACTCCCTGACCGCCGCCGAGATCGAAGAACAGGATGCTCGCGACGAGGGCCCAGACGGGCGCGGTGATCACGTTGCCGATCGCCCTCAGGATCACCAGACCGGCGTCGCCGATCGCAGCGCCGATCAGAGTGAAGACGATGCCCACGGCGACGATGATCAAGAAGGTCAGGACGATCACGCCGAAGACCTGCCAGCCGTGACCGCGCACGAGCTCCCGGCTGCGGCCGAACGACTCGAAGACGCCCTTGTCCTCGACCACGATCGAAGGGGAGATCACGGCCCAGATCGTGAGCAGGATGAGACCCGGGATGATGATCAGGACGAAGCCGACCGCGATCGCGATCCCGGCCAGGATCCCGGCCAGAATCAGGGTTCCGAGGTACGGCGTCGCGTGTGAGAAGAGCTCGCCGACGCTGAAGTCCCGTCGTCCGTCGCGGACGTCCTGGACCAGCTTCACCACGTAGCCCGTGTAGAGGAAGCCGGCGGCCAGGCCCACGAAGGCGCCAATGATCCCGAGGATGATGCTGCCCGAGACCGAGAGCAGCCCCTCGATCACGCCGGCGATGCCGATCACGATCAGTGCGCCGATCAGGAGTGGCCCGAACTGGTTCTGGTAGGTCTGGAACGCCTCACCGATCACCCGGCCGGGCTCGATGTTGCGCGTCGTGGCTTCCATCGTTCGCTCTCTCCTCCGTTGAAAAACGAGACCTCCACGGCTTCGCGGCCGAGAGGGTTCCTCCTGCAACTGCAATTGCATCGGCCCCGAACGGTGGTTGACATCCGGGAATCCGGCGTTAGGCTGCTGCGCCAGACAAGGGTGAACCTCAGGTCGAGCCTGATGGAGCACCCACATCCGGCGCCTCAGGGGAGGAACTGGGCGCCACAGAACTCTCTCGTCAGAGGAGGAGGTTGCTGTGGCAGTTCCTACCCCAAGCACTGAAGAGCACGCTGTCGTCCAGGGGCGTGCCGTCCCCGAGGGCGCCCGTCACCATGGGCCCGGTCCGGACGACGAGTTTCTCGTCGCGCTCGCCAAGAACGGCCGAACCGACGCCTACGACCAGCTGGTGCGCCGCTACCGGCGCTTCGTGCGGGTCAAGTCGTCGTCCTACTTCCTGCTCGGCGGCGACGCCGACGACCTGATGCAGGAGGGAATGCTCGGTCTCTTCAAGGCGATTCGCGACTACCGGCCCGAGCGCGAGTCGAGCTTCCGTGGCTTCGCCGAGCTCTGCATCACCCGGCAGATCATCACCGCGGTGAAGACCGCCACCCGCAACAAGCACACCCCGCTCAACCAGTACGTCTCGTTCAGCCAGACGCCCGCTGCGGCGGGCCCGGACTCCGAGACCACCCTGGAGGAGGTCCTGCCCGGACCATCGGTTCGCGACCCGGCGAACCAGGTGATCGCGAGCGAGGAGCTCGAGAGCCTCGTCGCCTGCCTGACGAGCGTGCTTTCCGACCTCGAGAGCCATGTGCTGGCGCTCTACCTCGACGGCCACTCATACGAGGTGATCGGTGAGCGGCTGGACTGCGACACGAAGACCGTCGACAACGCTCTGCAGCGCGTCAAGCGCAAGGTCGGCATCCATCTCGATTCGCGCGCGGTGAAGATCTAGACGTTTCCGTCATTCCATCCAGGCACGGCAGCCGGCGGCCGCCCCGAGAGGGGCGGCCGTCTTTTTGTGCGAGGGTGCGCCGCCGCCGCAGGCGACGCGCAACCCGTTTAACGCTTTCCGAAGCGGCCGGCGAAGGGGCTGGTCGCGACCTTCTTGATCAGCTCTCGAGGCTCCACCTTGACGAGCATCGCCTGGAGCTCGGCGCGTTCGCGGTTGGAGAGATTCGATGGCCTGCCCTTCGACGAGCGGACGATCTCGAATATCCGATTCCGCTCCTTCGGCGTGAGCCGATCGGTGACGTGGTTCTTCACGGCCATCACCACCTCGGCCGCTGCCAAGAGCCACGCGCCGCGGGCAAGCCACTTACCGCGCTTGGCGGCGGCCATCGGGTCCGTGAACGCCTCTAGAAGATCTCGCTGTGAAGGCATGGGGCGATGTATGCGTGCCCTGCCGCGGCGTGAGCCAAACGGCCTCACTTTCGAGGGTGCCGCGAGGACGACGACACAGACGCCTGAGCACCTCGCGCTGGGCCCGCGCCTACCCTTCTCGGAGCGCCCGGATAGCTCAACTGGTGGAGCAGCCCCCTTGTAAGGGGCAGGCTGTGGGTTCGAGTCCCACTCCGGGCTCTTGCCTCTGACTGATCTGCAGCCGCCGTCTTCCGGGGAGTGGGTCGAGCACTCCGACGACCGTCGTGTCCTGCTGCTCTATGGCGGGCCGGTCACCGAGCCCGTGGAGACCCTGACGCGCCAGGGGTGGGAGGCTTTCGAACTGCTCTCCACGGAGCGGGCACTGGCCGACGCCGCCGAGCTCGTCGAGGCCGCCGAGCGCGTTCACCTGGTCCCGGCGAGCCCGGTCGACCAAGCGTCACGGGCGCTGGCCGATGAGGTCGGGTCGGATCGAGTGGTCGCGCTGGGCGGCGGCAGGGTGATCGACACCGCGAAGGCGGTCGCGTCGGTCACCGGCGCGCAGGTGGCAGCGATCCCGACCACCCTCTCCGGGGCTCCGATCACCGGCTTCCATCGCCTGCCGGCGGGGCGGGAGTCGGAGGCGTCCGGCTTCGTCAGGCCCTCGCTCGTGATCGGCTACGTGGAAGCGATGACCAGCGCGCCGGAGCCGCAGCTGCGCGCCACTGCGATGAACGCACTCGCCCACGGAGCCGACTCGCTCTACACCCCGCTCGCCGATGAGACGTCGCGGGAGATCGCCCTTCGTGGTGCCGAGTTGATCGCCCGCGCGCTCGATCGGCAGCCTGAGCAGCGCGACCGCGGAGCGCTGGCCCTCGGCGCCATGCTTTGCGCGATCGCGGTCGACCGCGCCGGATTCGCGCTCCACCACGTCATAGGGCAGAGCGCGGTCCGTGTCCTCGGCATCCCGCACGCCGAGACCTACGCGGCGCTGCTGCCCCGGACCATGGACGCGATGCGCGCCCGCGCACCGGAGCAGATCGAGGGGCTCGCGCGAACGCTGGGTACCGACCCGGGCCGGATCAGCGAGCGGATCGACGAGCTCGCCGGTCACCGCCGTATCGGGCAGCTCGGCGCCGACCGAGACCGGATCGACGAGGTGGTGGAGGTGGCGATGGCACGGCCGGATCTCCCGCGCATGACCCCGGGGGAGGTTGACCGCTCCGACCTGGTGGCGATCCTCGAGGCGGCCTGGTAGGCATCCGGGCGGGCGCAACCCGCCTGTAACTGGCCCGCGACGCGGGGTTTCGATCTAGTGCCGCCGCAACCGGAGGCGAGCCCGGGATGGACGAGGAGAGACTGCTCAGCTACCACCGCTTCACGCGCGAGCACGGCGTGAACGCTCCCGTCTACTTTCTTGTCCGCCTCCTCCTGGTGCCGTTCTTCCTGACCTATTTCCGGCTGGCGCGGATCGGCCGCGAGCACGGCCGGGTGACCGGCCCGCTGATCGTCGCGGCCAACCACCGCAGCTTCCTCGATCCCTTCGTGATCGGCGCCTCGCTGCCCTGGCGGCGCCCACTCCACTACGTCGCCAAGGTCGAGCTCTTCGAGAAGCGCTGGCAGGGTTGGATCCTCAACCGGCTCGGCGCCTATCCGGTCCGGCGCGGCCAGTCCGACGAGCAGACCCTGGTCACCTCGCGCGAGGTGCTCGAGCGTGGCGGCGCGATCTGCATCTTCCCGGAGGGGACGCGACACCGTACCGGCTCGCTGGCCCGGCCCAAGCGGGGGTTCGGCCGCCTGGCGCTGGAGACGGGGGCGGCCGTGCTCCCTGTGGCGGTCCACGGCACCGAGCAGGTCCGCCGCGGGTGGAAGATCCGCCCGAAGAAGGTGAAGGTGCGTATGGGTCGCGCACTCACCTTCCCGAGGACCGAGGACCCCTCGCCGGCGCTGGCCAACTCCGTCGGCGCCCGGGTCTGGCCCGTGATCGAGCTGCAGTGGGAGTGGCTTGGTGGGCTGCCGCCGCTCCGCAAGGCAGCGGTGATCGGCGCCGGGAGCTGGGGCACGGCTGTGGCGGTGCTCCTGGCTCGCGGCGGCCTCGAGGTCCAGCTCGGCACCCGCACCATGGAGCGCGCCGAGGAGATGAGCCAGACCCGCACCAACCAGGAATACCTCCCGGGCGTGGAGCTCCCGGATTCGCTCACCGTGAAGCGGGCCGCCGACATCGAGCTCGCGGGTGTGGACCTGGTCTGCCTCGCGGTGCCGTCCGCCGCCCTGCCACAGGCGGTGGGTGCCATCGGAGACCGGGTCGGGCAGCGCGCGGCTGTCCTGCTGCTCAGCAAGGGAATGGTGGCTCCGATGGCGGCGCTGCCGTCCGAGTACGTCTCGGAGCGCATTCGGCACCGTGCGATCGCCTCCCTCGGCGGACCGGCGCACGCGAAGGAGGCCGTGTCGGGAACCGCCGCCCTCGTCCTCGGCAGCCGGGATCCGGACCTGCGGGACCAGCTCGGCAGCGTTTTCGACGAGGCCGGTCTCGTCTGCGAGCGCTCGGAGGACATGATCGGGGTGGAGGTAGCGGGAGCGGCCAAGAACGCCGCAGCGCTCGCCGGTGCAGCCGCGCAGGCCCAGGGAATGAACGCGGCGGGGATCGCGACCGCGCAGGTCTGGCGGGAGTGCGTCGCCTACGCCCGGGCCCGCGGTGCCGAGCACGAGACGTTCGCCGGCATCGCCGGTGTCGGTGACCTGACCGCGACGATCCTGGCCGAGGGCAGCCGCAATCGCCGCGCCGGCGAGCTGCTCGGCCAGGGCACTCCGGCCGAACAGATCCCGGGGATCATCGGCCAGGCGTCCGAGGCGCTCGACTCCGTGCCGCTGATCGCCGAGGCGGTTCGGAAGTCGGGGATGGGGAGTTCCGCGCTCGACGGCCTCTCGGGACTGATCGCGGGCGAGATCTCGCCGGGTGAGTGGATGGCTCGGGTCAGGCAGGCGGAGCGGCTGCGGCGGGAGCCCGCCGCGGGAGGCCGGGCCGCATGATGAGGGCGCGTCCCACCAGGGAGTCGCACCCCTGGATGCAGCCCCGTACCGGCGCTGGAGCGCCACCCGCCTCCTCGCCGGTAGCACCGCTACCGGCTTCGTCGGCGGTCGGCGCCCAGCTTGGTCCTGGACTGCCCCAGAGGCACGCCCCTGATGGGACTCGCCCTCGCGCGAGTACGCTTGCTCTGTGTCCGACTCGGCGAATGGCCCGGCTCCAGCCGAGGAGTCGAAGGCCGAACTGGACCGCGCCTTCGAGCGCCTCTATCGCGACCACCTCCGCGACGTCTACTCGTACTCGTACTACCGCGTCGGCAATCACCACGACGCCGAGGACGTCACCGAGCAGGCCTTCCTGCAGGCCTATCGGCACTTCGAGCGCGCGCGGCGTGAGTCGAACGGCCGGCCCTTGCGGCCATGGCTCATCCGCATCGCGCACAACCTCGCCTCCAACTATCACCGGGACCGAGCCCGGCGCCCGCAGCGGGTCCTCGACGAGTCCGAGCCGATCGCCACTCCCCACGGCACCGAGCGAATCGTCGAAGGACGGGAGGAGCTGAAGAGCGTCATGGAGCACCTCCAGCACCTACCCGACGACCGGCGCGACGCGCTGATCATGCGCTTCGCGCTCGGCATGGACAACCGCGAGATCGCCAGGTCTCTCGGCCGTTCGGACGGGGCGACCAAGGTGCTGATCCACCGCGCGATCAAGCAGCTTGAAGAGGAGATGAGCGCGAATGGCGGCTGAGCCGACGCGCGATGTGGAGAACCTGCTGCGCTCCGCCCTACGGCCGATCGAGCCGCCCGAGAATCTCGCGGGCCGGGTCGAGGAGACCCTGAGCGCCGTCACCGAAGCGGCCGCCGAGGAGCTCTCCGCCTGGGCCGAGGAGCTGTCGGAGTCCGAGCTGCGCTCGCTGCGCGATCCGCGGAACTGGGTGCGCCCCGCGGCCGCGATCGCGGCGGGCGGGGTCGCGGCGGGCGGCCTCGTGCTGGTGGAGCTGCGCCGCCGCGGCGGCGGCAAGCGGTCGAACCGCCTCTCGGGGCTCGCGGACCAGGTCTCGGACATCGCGGATCAGGTCCGAGACCAGGTCCGGAACCGCCTCGATTGACGAGTCAGGTGGCGGGTGCCGCCCGGGTCACCGGTCGGGACGCGTAGTACGCGATCACGCCTGTGATCCCGAGGATCAGATGCAGGACGTTGTCCTCGTTGTTCACCGGGACGAGCTTGATCAGCGTGTCGTTCTCGGCAATGAAGCTGATGCCGCTGTTGCTCGTCGCGATGAACCCCAGGACACAGAGCACGATGTAGAGCACGCCCACGAAGAGCG